>CAYMCX010000132.1:0-1500 GCA_964389145.1 uncultured Candidatus Saccharibacteria bacterium | reverse complement strand
AGTCAAGCAGATTAAAGACCAGCTTCAGGTACAACTCGATCAGCCCGAACGAGGCATTGCCCCAGGACAGTATGCGGTTTTCTACCAGCCCCTTGACCAGCGCCGCTACCATGTCCTGGGTGGCGGTTTGATGATTTGAAAGTCACCGAGGCGGGTGAGACTGACTTTCTGTATAATGATGTCTATAATATTGAATCTGTAGAAAAAGTTGATCAAACGTATGACTGCACCCGAATCTGACTCACAACCAAGTAAGGACAAACCAGAAACTAGCCAAAATTCACGTTCTGCCTTCCTGCCCATTGCAGCTCTTGGGCACAGTATCCAACCACCTGCGAACGAAGCTCAACTACCTCCTAACCAATTAGAAACTCCAGAAGAAGAGCTTGATAGGGCTATTCAGGAACTCATAGCTACCATCGACCTACTTCTTGGCTGAGGAGACCATAGCTACCCTTAAGTTCAGTAACGCCTTTTTGGATTCCCCATCAAAGCCAATTCCTAGTTTATATACTTGAGATAAAAAAGTATTTGTTGTCTTTACTAACTGTGAAAGGTATGCCTGCAACTGTTCTTTATCCTTGTCTCTAGCGGTTTGGAGTAACGACTCCACGTTCCTGATTTCTTCATTTAAGTTTGCGCACACCGCCTTAAGTGCTTGATTTTTATGGCCAATGAGCTCAACCAGCTCATCAACAGAAACTTCATAGTATGACCCTGCTGATAACGAACCGGAAACTTGATACTGAGGCCAATCTTTCTCACCGAGAATTTTCATCAGATCAACCGCGTGACCCGCATTAAAAAGAATATGCCCTTCCTTTTGGGGAATATCAGCTACATTGTCATATGTCTCGGCTGCGTTCATTTCTAATTTGTCTTGCATACATACCTCCACCCTCCAACCTACTAACTTGCTTGACTAATAACAAGAGGGAACTTCACAATTCTCAGGGGGCGATTGACATCTTGAGTTCGATTACATACAATACCGCTTACTTCTAAACCAAGTCCCGTTTTCGGGATACTAGTTTTACACAACTTAATCGCATCCTGGAAGTAGCCAAACCTGGTTTGGTATTTCCGTCTGCGGCTCATTAACAAGTTCAGAAACAGACAATGACAGAATAATGACCTAAACATGGTGGTAGAGTCCGGAAAAAACGGAAGCTACCATCGTCAAAAATGGTAATTTTCCGTTGATTCCAAGATAACAAAAATTTAATTTAAGTTAGAATTAAACTTTTATAAGGGTTATGAACCTAGCAACTTCGGTTGTTAGCGATTAACCTTTTTATTAAGAGTTTGATCCTGGCTCAGGATGAACGCTGGCGGTGTGCCTAAGGCATGCAAGTCGAACGGTTTCAGCAGTTTACTGCTGGAGCAGTGGCGAACGGGTGAGTAACACGTAGGAATCTACCCTTTAGTGGGGAATAGCTCACCGAAAGGTGGGGTAATACCGCATGTGTCCTAAGAGACAAAACCCCGGTGCAAACCGGG
>CAYMCX010000131.1:375-1504 GCA_964389145.1 uncultured Candidatus Saccharibacteria bacterium | reverse complement strand
ACACGCATCCGGTCTTCATATGGAATGGTTTTGTCTCTGCGAATGGAAAGAAAATTGTCATACTGAGCCGAAATATTCAAGCCTACTATTTTTCCTAATTCGAGTTCAAAAGGGGGAAACTTATCGCCCACAGATGGTCTGGCAATAGTATCGCTAAAATCACTATAAATTTTATACTTATTCATAAAGTATTTTTGCTGCGAACCGTAGATTATATTCGAACATGTTTTGTTTATTTACAAGTGTTATTCTGATATTTTAATCTCTTTTGTCCTGAACAAAAAGTCATGCCGTTGAGTAGGATTTTTTGTTAGAAACGGATAGACATACTCACCGTTTTCAAAAACCTCCTTTTTTAGTCGGGGTATTACTCGTTGTTGAACCGCTTTCATTGTAGGTTCCAATCCAGCCTCCAACCAACCATCAAATACTCCGAATTCTTCAGTGGAGTGAGAAGAAGATACGTGATGGTGTAGAAGTTCAATATTCATTGTTATTAAAAGCTGGTTGCAAACCGTGGATAAAGTTCGAACCTCTTTACTCACACAAAGCAGTCAATTGTTTATAATGATTGACTCTCCATCATGAAGAGCTTTATATTCAATGCCTGCCTTTTTGTAGTATTCTACTTCCTTACTAACTGCTTCTGTTTCAGGGTGTCCGGGCGATTCAAAATGTGGAGCAAAAGCAAAACTTATAAGACCTAAACCATCCCAGATCGTTTCTGGAAAATATCCGTCAGAGACAATATTGGGATCATCGACTAATTCAAGTCCCTTTAATGTGGGTGAAAGAATACATACTCCTGCTGAATAACCAGCATAAACTAGTTCTTTATTGTCCTTTTGACTAATGAGCCAATTATCCATACCACTTTCCTTAAATGCACGACGAAGAATAAATGTATTACCACCTCTCACCCACATCGTTCCATACTCAGCCAATTTCTTTTCTAGATCTTTAAACTTACCAAAATAGTTTCTTAAGTCTAGTTCTTCAGGTTGAAGTCCAAGTTTTACTAAATCATCAATCTCTCTTTGAACACCAACTTTTCTTCTTTCGGGATCATTTCCGAAATCTATAGAATTGGCAATTACAGCAACCCGCTTGTTATTACCAACTAGGTTTA
>CAYMCX010000131.1:0-365 GCA_964389145.1 uncultured Candidatus Saccharibacteria bacterium | reverse complement strand
AAGATAAATACATTTTCATAGATTAGATTTTAGCAGGTTTTATTCTTTGGTTACAGACTGTTACATTAAGTCCGAATAAATCCGAAGAATGGCTGAGGATGCCGATCTAGACCCGTTTAGTCCTTATCAAATCATCCGACGGGTGTGTAATTCACTATAGGAAAAGAACCTATTTGTATCCTCAAATTTAACAGTGTAATTAGATGCGTTTGAATTTATATACAAAAAAAGTAAAACTTCCCTCATCACGTCTACGTGAGTATTTTTTTACTAGAGTAAGACCAACTTTGTTTGCTTCTTGTTCTGGGAATTTACTATCCAAGTCACCAAAATCTGCCCATCCGAAGTAAACATATCCTCCTAAT
>CAYMCX010000130.1:0-1634 GCA_964389145.1 uncultured Candidatus Saccharibacteria bacterium | reverse complement strand
AAATTTGTTTGTGTGAGATTGGTTCCAGAGAATTTCGACCTGACAAATGTAGAACCAGAAAGGTTGCTACCGTGGAAGTGCGCCCCAGCAACAAGTAACGCTATAAGAAAATATTTCAATGTAATATCACCATCTTTGAGTTGAAGTTTATAATTGGATAGTATTCCCATGCGGGTTTATATGCAAGTTACTTTAACAGACCAGTTTTTTTGCTACTGCCGGTAGCAAAAAAAACCTCAGTTCAGAATATCATTTTTGTGTACTTGGTAATAAAGTTGCGGCTTCTATGTTTGACAAACGTGAATATAGGTTCTAACTTTAAGTAGTGATAAAATATCCTGCCCAGAGAGGTTTTGTTCCGCTTATTATTTTGTTACTGGCCGGGGTAGTTGTTGCTACCGGAGGATTTTTGGTAGTTCGAGAGCAATTTATTAAGAACAGAGCTCTCGATGAGGACAAAATTCAGAGGCAAATTGACAAGCCCTTAAATTTGGGGCCAGAACCAAAAGTAACCGATATTAGTAAAACGTCAGCTGGGGTAGCCTTTACCTATGTACCAAAAGACCCAGCCACGGAACCTAAATTTACTATCAACCCACCTTCTGGTTGGAGTAAAGGAGACACCGGAAAATTTACTTCTGATGTACGTGTCTATTTTGAGACAGAAAGAGACAGAGAAGATCTAACTCCGCCTCTCTTTTATCTTTTCCCACCCCAAATAACTGTATTGTTCATTAAAAGCGATGAAGTGAAGACTCTTAGTCAAGCAGTCGAGGCACGTCTTGACGCAAGTAGGAAACAAGGAGATATCATTAGTTCTAGCAGATCCGTAAAAATTAATGGTATGGATGCGTGGGCATTAGAATTTACTTGGAGAGAAAAAACCGACAATGTTCTTTTACACCAATTAGAATATATTTTCTTACCCATAGAGGGTGTTATGGTAATGGCCGATGGGATAGCGCTGGATTCTTTCTGGTCAGACCGCGAGTCACAAATCAGATCTTCTCTTAATTCTATTACTTTTTAAAAGCAAACGAGTTAATCATAGCGGCCACTTCGCTTGTAAAGGTGTCAAATGACTTTGCTTCGGCAGTATAAGAAAGTAAGTATGCCTTGTTATCCTTCATCACAATAGTTATCATTCCTTTAACTTCAAAACCCGAAGCTGTGAATACATACGTAACTTGTTCCGCATCAAAACCGTCAACAGCAATTGATTTTTGGGTAAGTACATCAAACGTCGACCCATACTCACCTGATTTATTTTCTTTTATCCATCCGGCCATTGCTTCTGAGGAGCTTAAGTTGGGTTTTGAAGATAGATCAGTTATGGTAACAAACATTTTCTCTGTAAAGGTATCGCTAGATGATTCTTTTCTGGAAACAAATGTGACGACGGGATCTGAAGTCGATCCTTTCTTTACCGTCCATGTTTCAGGATACTTAAGGGAGAAGGCATAGCTGTCGTTCTCATACAAAACAGTTTCATCTTTTTTAGCAGACGGGACATTGGAAGCATCAGGCTTGTTCACTTTTACACTAACCTTTGCACTTCCAGTAACAAAAGCTAACACAATAAGGGACAGAACCACCACTATAGCGATCAGAATAAAATGGGCACTACCTTTTGA
>CAYMCX010000129.1:0-1671 GCA_964389145.1 uncultured Candidatus Saccharibacteria bacterium | reverse complement strand
TGGGAAAAAGCGACAAAAGAGAGTCTAGAATTGATAGAAAGCATATGAAAGTAGCTCTTGTTACCGGTGGGTCATCGCCTCTGGGGTCGGCAATTGCTGAGAGGCTGGCGAGAGAAAATTTTAAGGTATTTTTAGCTTCAAGAAAACCTAAAGACCTGAAAGATAAAGAGATTTATCCTGTCAGTTTGGATGTGACTGATTTAGGTAGCTGTCAGGAAGTGGTTAAACAAATGGTCAAAAAGGAAAAAAGAATTGATGCTTTGGTTAATGTGGCGGGGGTTAGTTTGGCAAAAACTATTAGCGATACAACCGAGGAGGAGTACAAGAATCTCCTAGAAGTAAATGCTTTGGGGCAATTTAGGTTGGCAAAGGTAGTTGTACCTTACATGAAAGAGAATAAAGCGGGCAATATTATTAATATTATTTCGCTTAATGGTTTGGTAAGCCTTCCAAATTTTGGGGCATACTGCGCGTCTAAGTTCGCAGCAAGTGCTTTGGGTGTTTCCTTGGATTATGAAGTGAGAAGTTTTGGTGTAAGGGTAACTAATATTTTTCCGGGTGCAATAGAAAGAAAGAGTGGGGGAGAGAGTAATATGCCTCATAGACCTTTGAGAGAAAAGTACAAACTTTTTAGAATATTGCTGCCGTTTACAAAAGACGAAAAAATTGCTGACGTAGTAATGAATATTTTAGATACTTCAGATCCTCCGAACCGGGTTATTGTAGGTATGGACGCCAAGATGACCAATTTAATTTATAAAGTGTTACCTTATAGTTTGTGGGATAAATTAGTGTATTATCTCTTAGTCAGAAAATGAGACTCCCAACTATTTCCGTTTGTATAGCTACGTATAACTCTGCTAAAACTCTTGGTGACTGTCTGAAACTGGTACGCGAACAAAATTACGCTCAAAATAAGATCGAATTAATACTTGGGGACGGTGGGTCTACGGATAATACGCTTCAGATAGCAAAGAAATATAAAGCGAAAGTTATTAATATTCCCAAAGAAAAACAACATGCTGAGTATAACAGGGGGGTAGCGTTTAATTCTGCAAAGGGTGAGTTAGTACTCATTTTGGATCACGACAATTTTCTACCAGATAGAAGTTGGATTAGGGATATGGTGGATCCGCTTTTAAAACACAAAGACGCCGTTGCCTCTACAACCTGTTATTACCATTATGATAGGTCTTACAATATTATGGATAGATATTTTGCTCTCTTTGGGACAAGCGAGCCGCTTCCTTATTTTCTTAGAAAAGCTGATCGAATGCCTCAATATGCAAAGACCTGGGTTTTGCAGGGTAATGCGAAAGATTATGGTAAGTATTACTTTGTTAGATTATCTTCACACCCCTCTAAGTTTATTTCTGTTGGGACAAACGGATGTTTAATGAGGAGGCAGTTGGTAATAGATAACGCACAAGCTGATCCGGAACATCATTATCCTATTGATGTGTTATACGACGTGACAAAAAAAGGACACAATAAATTTATTTTTGTCAAAAACTCTATAATTCACTTGACACATTCGCGAGGACTCCTGGAATTTCTTAAGCGTCGAAAAAAATTTGTTGAACAGTATCACTTTGCAGAACACGAAAAGAGGCGGTGGAGTGTGGTGATGCCGGGGGATGAACTGGGGGTTATCTTATATTTAATTTACAG
>CAYMCX010000128.1:0-1739 GCA_964389145.1 uncultured Candidatus Saccharibacteria bacterium | reverse complement strand
GCAAGGGATAGATCGTATTCTCTGTCTTTTTTATTAGGGATAGTTTTGATGTTTCTTCCCACAAAACCTTTGATGGTAATCTGTTCGTTGTGTGGAGGAGAAACTTTGATGTCAAAAACACTTTGAAAACCAGAGTCCGCTGTCTTTGATTGACCGAAGTATTTACTTACATCGCTATTTTGTAGGTTTAAGGCAATCTGAAACCACGGATAAAATGTTTGTTTGTCATCAAAGACGATCTTCTTGCCCTTGTATAGGTCTAAATCCTTATTGGTTACAGCGTTTTTATATAAAGGGTGATTTTTTACCGTGTCGAGTATATCAGGCAGTAATTCTTTTTGATCAGTCTTGATACTTGTAGTTTTGAATGTTGTTCTCCCAGTCTTGGAGTGGAATGAGAAGTGAACCTCTATAGTGTGTTTATCTTGCGAAATTGGAGGAAAATAACAATAAAAATCCTGCTTGTCTTTACTTTGACAGAATTTCATTATCGGATTCCCATTAACCTTTACACGAAGTAGATTTCTCATAAAAGGAGTATACCAATTTACTGTTGGTTTTAGTATACTTTAGTTGAGGTATGTCGAAAAAATTATCATTAAAACTAGACAAAAAGAAATTCCTAAATGGAATTACTAAAATCTCAGCCTTTATTTGGTTGGGATGTATTATCGGGGTGTTTGCGATTATGGGTTATGTCGTCGGCGTTAGAAAGGAAATGTTTGACAAAGCACCCGATGTCTTTGCCTTTTCTCTTCTTGGTCTTGTTCTTCTGGGATGTTTAGCTTTTTTAATAGGGATAGTAAGTTTTACCGCAAAGTTAATTACCGAACAGTCTTACAAAAAACAAAATGTCTTAACTTTTCTTATAAAGCTTTTCTTTATCCTAGCGGTATTGCCACTATACTTATTGGTTTATCTTCTCAAGCCAGTTGATGTGATCAAACGGCTAAAACACAACGGCATTAAGGGGTTATTTAGATCATTAAGACTGAAATCAACACTAACCAGAACTTTTGCACTTATGTTTGTTGGGTTCATCATCTTGCCAGTCTGGGTAGGTGGATATGTAACAGTTGGAGCGTTAGGTGCAAGCCAACTGGGTTATATCACTGAAGATATGGCAATTGTAGGCACTGGATCAATGTATCCAACATGGTCGAAAGGAACTAAGGGAAAAACCCCGAAAGAGTTGGCTAAGGAAGTTATTTCAACAGCTGGTTTTTTACCCTATCCAAATGGAATTGTTATTAACGGTAGAAGGTTCTTTGGGCATACCTTAGGTCGAGGAGATATTATCACTTGGGAAAATGATTCGACGAGAAACTTAACAAGCCAAAATGGCGGTGATCCTGCTGGTTTATTAAAGAGGTTGATCGGACTTCCTGGAGATACAATCGAATTAAGAGATGGAATCGTTTATCTAAACGGCGAGCCTCAAAAAGAGCCATACATTGCAAAACCCCACTCCACTTTTGGTGAGAAATTTTTAAGAGAATGTCAAGTAATTACTGTTCCTAATGATGAAGTCTTTGCAATGGGAGACAACAGAAAAGGGAGTGCGGATTCTAGAGAAATAGGGTTTGCGCCGATTAAAGACATTCATCGTGTATTGCCACTAGCCAAGCAAAAGGGAAATCTAGATAAGAACTGGCACGATGCTACAAACGACTTAACTTCTGCCGCTAAACCAAAAATAGACAAAGAAAGATTTGTTGAGCTTCTTAACGAGAAGCGTA
>CAYMCX010000127.1:0-1746 GCA_964389145.1 uncultured Candidatus Saccharibacteria bacterium | reverse complement strand
AAAAATCCTTGTATGCATACCAGAAAAAACTGATATACAAACAAGGACTCTCTAATACGAGGGTGTTGCCACCTTGCTTTACTTTAGTATTACTACCTAAAGTCTTTGTAACCGACTCCAGTTTCCCGACATCGGCCTGAAGTGTGATAACGGACTTCTTCCGGATTGACTACTTTCCAAACGGATGATTCACCAATCAGCATCGATAGGCCCATTCTCCTATCTCAATCGCTATTAGAATAATATTCTATCTTGTTTATTACTCCTGTCAAGTTTTTTTGGTTTCATGTACACCTTATTATTTTGCATTTTTTAAGGCATGTTTCTATAGCAAACTCAAAATAAAATGACTGTTTTTAATCTTTATAATTTGAGTTCGATATATTGTTCCAAGTAGTACTTGGTAGGAATTCTATGCTTGTCAAACAAAATGTTAATACTGACATTTTGTTTTAATATGACTATATAATAGGAATGTTTTTAGTGCTCGTTTAACAAAAGGAGAATAGGTAAATGCCGAACATTATAATTCATTTTCGCAAGATTTTACGATATGACCCCACCTTTGGGGGTAAATATAGCAGGTTTGAAGGCTATAAAATGATTGTAACTCAGGAAGCTGATCCTGAGATTGTGGATTCAAGGGAGAATGTACTTAATTTACCTGAAAATATAAATTTTCCAGTATATTGCTCCTCTCTAAAAAGAGGTGTCATGACTTTAAAAAATTATTTTCAGTTGCAAGACATTATTCCCTTGGACGAGCTTCGAGAAGTACGTTTCCACCTTGATTCTTTGCTAACTAATGAAGAATATGAGGAGTTTGGTAGTGATCTTGTGAGAGAAAGATTCTTACTTGCATTTATTGCTGATTCACTTGATGAAAAAAGGGAAGAGATTAAGAATAGAGTTCTGAGCTTAATTGAGAGGTTGTCTAAACTAAGTGAAGGTTCATATCTTGTCGTAAGTCATAGTTTTTTCTTGAAAATCCTTGAGGTCTACTTTAAGGACAAATCACTGTTTGATAATCCAGAAATACTCAAGGACCATTTTGACCCGAAAAAGAAAATGTTTGAATTCGGCCAAGGGTTTGATGTTTTGATATAGAAAGATATAGTCCGTCGGATAAACTCAGACGGACTATTTTATTGTTGCTAGCTTGACATTACCTAACCATTTACTATTATTGCTGTAAGTCGTTAATGCGTTTTTTCAACCAAAGGAGGTTGGAATGGACAAAAGTACGTTGAAAAAAATAAGTTGGCAGCAAAAGTGGGGTAAGATTCAAGCAAAACATGTAAAACTTCTTGTTTTGATTGCTGCGTTATTTTATGCAATCTATAACACTTTCGATGGTTATTTGATGCAAAAGCAGCTACCAGACACAAGTGATCCATATGTCAAGATTTTGACATACTTAACCTTGGGAGGGATTTATGGTACCTTATTGCAAAGTTTGCTTAGTTTCACACCGCTTGGCACTGTTGTTGATAGTAACCATAAAAAAGACAGTATGAAAGAATTACTAACCTTGGGTAATATCGTTACAGGCGCCGTAGCTGGGCTTCTTGCCGCAAGTGCAACGGCCCTTTATCTTTGGGGTAATCTAAACTACGATCCTGCCATAATGACAGCTTTAGCAGGCTGTACGGTTTTTTTTGTTATTTTAATTGAAGTATTGTTTGAACATGCTAATTTCAAAACAATGCTGAAGCCGGCAGGGTTTGTTTTCGCAGGCACATTCCT
>CAYMCX010000126.1:1165-1747 GCA_964389145.1 uncultured Candidatus Saccharibacteria bacterium | reverse complement strand
AAACATTTCCTGATTCGTCTCTTGTGACTTTTGATTCTTCAAAGGATTTTGTTTGGATTAGTTTTTGCAGATCCCAATCGTTATTTGAAACCTCCATACCAAGTGCTGCCAATAACGCTATAAAAGCAACTGCTAAAGCAATTCTAGCTTTTTCCCATATAACAAAAAGTACAGCAACGACGGCCAAAAGAAATATTATTATTCCGAGTCTAAGCTTTTTGTTTCCCCGGATATTTTTCTTGGGTTTTGCGGAAATAGTTTCAACGCCACTATCCATAGTTGTAGCATTATTTTCTTCCATGCTTTGAGTATACTATTTTTTCTAAAGTGCTCAAGGTAATCACAGTGATCACACGCAGTTTTTAATTTGACACCCTAACCCGCGTGAGTATAATACGGGTAATTTCCAAGCATTAAAATCAAATGCATGACCGGACTAATAAGAGGAGGTTAAGATGTACAGCTACGGGTTCTACCTGACGACACTAATAAATGTCGGCATTTCTCTGGACATGCTGCTTTTATTAAGTGTGTTACTGGCAAATAGCATACCGGCTTCCAAAGTACAGCCTCTACCTCATG
>CAYMCX010000126.1:251-1155 GCA_964389145.1 uncultured Candidatus Saccharibacteria bacterium | reverse complement strand
GCCTTTTGTAGAGTACATACCTGAGGAAGAATGGGAAGAGTTTGTAGGTAAGGTAGAAAAGGATAAATATAAAGTGGGCCCTAAATTTGTCCCTATAGTTCCGCCCGAAGGCGGGGAGCCTGAGAAGCCCAAACCCGAACCCAAGAAACCCGCGTCTGCTGATCCGGATCTCACGATAGTTATTGAGGGGGTGGATAATAAGTTTGAGAGTTCCGCATTTTCGTAGCTGCCCGTTAACACCGGAGATACTCTTTAAAAAAGATGTCTCCGGCTTTTTTTATTTTTGAAAACGCACTCTTTTTATACGGCTTGCAGTTTGCCCGAATGGGATGTTTATTGATTTGGAATGATTAACTACCATTTTAAAAATCTCGACTGCGAAAAACACCAGTAGTGAAAAACTAAAAGCGATCAGCCAATGATTTACGCTTAAAGCACTTATCTCGAAAAACTGTCTTGAAACAGCTGTTGAAAACGGTAGGTATTGAAGTGCTAACCCGCCGATTACAGCCGCAAGTAAGTACTTATTGTTAAACAAATGATTTTTCCAAAATGGTTTTTTGGGCTCTCTTATGGCAAAGACATAAATCAGAGAGTTCAGACCTATTGTTATAAATGTAAATGATCTCGCCAAAACCAAGTCACCTGTTGAATTGTAAATGTATACGAAGGAACCCAACGCTATAAGACCCACGAGGAGACTTACAAATGAGATCAATAAAATCATTTGTGTATTAACAAGGAGCTCTTTAGTCGAACGGGGAGCTTCGTACATAATATCTTCTCTCTTTGGGTCTATTGTTAGTGCCAAATTGGGGAATCCGTCAGACACCAGATTAACCCAAAGTATTTGAACAGCTGTTATTGGCAGGGGTACTCCCAGTATTATTCCACCCAGAACCAC
>CAYMCX010000126.1:0-241 GCA_964389145.1 uncultured Candidatus Saccharibacteria bacterium | reverse complement strand
GCGGCAATAATGGTTGAGAAATTAGAATCGAGTAAAACAAGGTCGGCAGATTCTTTTGCAACATCCGAAGCCTCTCCCACAACAACGCCGATATCCGATTTGTGTAAAGCCGGAGCGTCGTTTACTCCATCTCCTACCATAGCCACAACCTCCCCATTGTTTTTTAGGGCGTCTACTATTAAAAGTTTTTGGTCAGGAGTTGTTCTTGCGAATAGTTTTATATTTTTAACCTGGCGGGCAA
>CAYMCX010000125.1:0-1792 GCA_964389145.1 uncultured Candidatus Saccharibacteria bacterium | reverse complement strand
CGATGTAGCTCAGTTGGTAGAGCAGCGGTATCGTAAACCGCGGGTCGTCAGTTCGATTCTGACCATCGGCTCCATAAAATTTATAATCTGGTAAAATATAGCTACAAAGAAAATAAGTATGACCGCTATGAAACAACCAATGTATAAACCAAGAATGCAGCTTCACAACCTTTCAGAGGAGGAGTTGGCTAAGAGACTAATGATGATGATAGTAGGAATTGTTGGACTTGTTATTATTGTATTTGGCTCATTAATTTTCTTTGCCCCTAAAATAGGCGGTCTATTTGGATTTGTTTCCCGCCACTACAACGAGATCGAACCTCAGACACAAATAGCACCTGTTCCTCCCGTATTTGTAAACGCGCCGGTGGCAACCAAAGACGAGTCAGTAACTTTAGAAGGGCTTTCAGAACCCGGAATGACCATAAAACTTTTTGTAAACGGACCGGAAATAAGCAGTATGGTAACGGACTCGGAGGGTAAATTCACCTTTGCCGACGTACCTCTAATCAAAGGTAAAAATATACTTTTTGCAAAAGCTGTTAACGAACAAAATATTGAAAGTGAAAAGTCTGAAACAGTAAATATTGAGTATGATAACAAGGCTCCTGAACTTGAGGTAAATGAACCTAAAGACGGTAGTACGGTCAGAAATTTGGATCAAAGAATATTAGTTACAGGCAAAGTAAACGAAAAAGCCACAGTACGCGTAAACAACAGGTTTGCTATCTTAAAACCTGATTTTACCTTTGAAATTCTTTTGGGAGTGGAAGAAGGGGACGTGGAAATCATAATTGAAGCCACCGACTCTGCCGGAAACGAAAAAAGCGACAAAGTAAATATAAAATACGTAAAAGGAAGTTAATCTTTAGACCCTTGGGGATACATACTCAAAAAAACAACTAGCCATAAAAACATAATAGGTGGAAAAAATAGCGAATTCACAAATTGAGAGTGAAGAAGTAACCCTAGCAATAAAGCACCCGTAGAAAGTACCTCAGATTTCAAACTTCCAAAGAGCGGGTAGATTAAACCTATGAAAAACAAGATAAATCCAAAAATTCCTGTTGTTGCTAATACAAATAGCAAACTAGAATCAGCTCCTGATCCGGAATGAATTTCAAACGTATCCGGATTTAAAAATCCATAATCACGCTGAGCGTATCTAAATGAATTAAACCCCGTACCAAACAATAAATTATCTTCGGCAATACTCCAAGCGTTAGACCACGAAACTATTCTCAACCTTGCGGAGTCGGCCGGGTCTGTTGTACCTGAGATTCTGGTTTGAACACGGGGGATAAAGAAATATGCAGAAAACCCTATCAGCAAAGATATCACCAACAACCATCTGTATTTTAATAATCCGTAAACTAAAACAATAATCGCAAGCATCCCCCAGGAGCTTCTGGAAAAAGTGAGTAATATGGCAGTAAGAATGATCCCAATCCAAAAAATCCACAATTTATTTTCACGAAAAGAAATGACCTTGCGTTCAAACCCAAACACACAAAGCACCAAACAGGATATCAAATAAGCGCCAGTAAAATTAGGATCAAAAAAGGTTGATACCACGCGGTTTTTATGGGGATCCCAGCCTAATGACGGATCTAAAATTTCTAAATCCGGTAAAACAATCAACTGGACAAACCCCGCCAAAGAAGCAAAAACAGCAGAAATTAAGAACAAATAAATTAAGGTTTTTAACGAAATTTTTTGAGATTTTAATAAATTAAATGTAACAATTGCGGAAATTAAATATGATACCCATCTAAAAAGATAAAACAAAGAT
>CAYMCX010000124.1:0-1819 GCA_964389145.1 uncultured Candidatus Saccharibacteria bacterium | reverse complement strand
GTTGCAGAATTAAAAGAACGATATACAAAAGGCACGGTTGGAGATGTAGAGGTTAAAGAAAAGCTTTTCCACGCTCTTAACTCATTCTTAACACCAATCAGAGAAAAAAGGTTTTATTATGAGAAGCACCAGGATGAAGTGTTAGATATATTAAAGACAGGTTCTACAAAGGTGAAAAAAGAAGCATCGAATACTCTTAGTGAAGTCAAGGAAAAGATGAAACTGCCTCAATTGCTAAGCTAGATATTGGATTGTATAATTCACCCGCATCTTTTATGAACAAAAAAAAGAAGTCAGAAAATTCTCAAAAGACCGAAAAGAAAGGCAAAAGCCCCTTTCCTAAAATTACACCTCCGGGCCTTCTCAATAATGTATTTTTTTACGTATTTATCTTAATCGCAGTTTATTTGTTGTTCGGGCTTTTTGTTCCATCTGATGTGATTACAGAAGAACGACCTATAAGTGAGGTTGTTAAGCTTATTAAAGACGGGAAAGTTCAGGACGTTACCGTTGCGGGGGATACTGTTGAGGTATTGCTTAGAGACGGCACAAAATTTAAATCCGATAAAGAGTCCGAAATTAGTTTCAACGAGATTTTAACCGACAGTAACGTTGATCCTAATTTAGTATTTGGAGAAATCAAGGTCGAACATAGGGTTGGAATTGGTCAGATAATTTCCCCAATTTTAATGTTTGGAATTCCGGTTTTATTTTTGTTCTTTATATTAAGACAGATGAAGGGTGCCGGCAGCGACATTCTTTCTTTTGGTCGTTCCAGAGCAAAACTTTTTAATAAAGATCTTCCACAAATTACTTTTAACGATGTTGCGGGAAATGAAGAAGCAAAAACTGAAATGAAGGAAATTGTAGACTTCTTGAAGCACCCGGAAAAATATAGAAAACTTGGTGCGAGAACTCCAAAAGGTATTTTACTTGTTGGTCCTTCTGGAGTTGGTAAAACTTTGTTGGCAAAAGCAATTGCGGGAGAAGCACAGGTTCCATTTTTTAGCGTAGCAGGTTCCGAATTTATGGAAATGCTAGTTGGTGTTGGTTCTGCAAGAGCTAGAGATTTATTTAAAACAGCTAAGGATAGTCAGCCAAGCTTAATCTTTATCGATGAAATAGACGCTATTGGAAGACAACGGGGAATGGGAATAGGTGGTGGACACGATGAGCGTGAGCAAACTCTAAACCAGATCTTAATTGAAATGGACGGTTTTGATCCAAGAACAGACGTAATTGTTCTTGCCGCAACAAACAGACCGGACATGTTAGACCCCGCATTAATAAGACCGGGACGATTTGATAGAACAATCCGTATCCCACTTCCCGATCTTCAGGATAGAGAAGAAATAATTAAGATTCATATGAGAGGTAAGCCTTTCGCGCAGAATGTGCGTATTGATCAAATAGCTAAAAGAACAGTTGGATTTAGTGGCGCAGACATTGAAAACATGCTCAACGAAGCCGCAATACTGGCTGCCAGAGTAAACAAGGATAAAATCGACATGGGGGATTTGGAAGAAGCATCTCTAAAAGTGACCATGGGATCTGAACGCAGAACTTTACAGACTGATGAAGAACGAAAAATAATCGCTTACCACGAAGCAGGACACGCGCTGGTCGCTTCAAATCTCCCTGATATGGATCCTGTTCACCGCGTTTCTATTGTTGCAAGAGGTGGTTCTTTAGGGCACACCGCGTTCCCTCCTGAAAGAGATAGGTATAACGAAACAAAGACAAGAATACTTTCTATTGTTGCTACGATGTTAGGCGGAAGAGCAGCGGAAGAAGTTGTTTATAACGAAATAACAATTGG
>CAYMCX010000123.1:1291-1858 GCA_964389145.1 uncultured Candidatus Saccharibacteria bacterium | reverse complement strand
AGAACCACTGTGTCCTGACCAAAGGTCATTTTAGTACCGGTTTTAGCACCAGCTTCGCTAGTCTCATACATAGTTACGCCAGAGTCTTTTTTGTTGATCTTCAAAGAATCTGACCTAACCGTAATTACTCTAGCATCCCTCTGAGCTACCCCGTACTGCTCCTCAAGTCTTGCGACTTCGGCAATAAAGTCGGGATCGGGTACTAGGAAACCACCGTCAGCATTGGTAGTTTCGTTCTGATAACCAGCCTTAGTTATTGCGTATTTGTTATGCTGACGCAAAGTTTCAAAGTCGTTTTGCATCATGGCCCTAAGACCCTTAACAAAACGGACTTCTTTAGACATGGTTTCCAACTCGTCTTTGACATCAGCAGAAGGTGTACTACCACCAATACCTTTGTCAACGACTTTTTCTAAGGACTGGATTGCTTTCGCAACCTCATCCTGTACTGTTTTTGAGACGGCTTCCTCAATAGTAGAATTAAGCTCTTTCATAACAGAAGGTGAAATCTCTATTTCTTCCTCTGTTTCTTCTGCTTTAGTTTCTACTTTTTCAGAAGGCTCGTCT
>CAYMCX010000123.1:0-1281 GCA_964389145.1 uncultured Candidatus Saccharibacteria bacterium | reverse complement strand
CCATTTGCTAGTTGTCAGTACCAGCAGATAGATTCTTTTTTAATGCTGCTATGACAAGCTCGACCTGCTTGTCAACTATTTGTGCGTTCTTCTTGGCCGTGACGACCAACCTTCGCTTCCTAACCGTACCAACTCCCTTATCGGTGACTATGGAACTAATCGTAGTTCCTAAAGCCGATACCTGCTCGGTTAGAGCAGAAATTTGAGATGATAGGTTTTCATATTCGGATTTTTCCTCTGACTGTATCTCATCAAAACTCTTAAACTCTGGTGCCTCCTCGTCAAATTGTTTATAGTGTTTGGCCAAGTGGTTATATACTCCTTTTCTATCCTCATCCGGTATATCAACCCCACCTCTGGCTCCCATTAAGGCCCCCATAGCTGCTTTTACACCGTTCCAGACTACAGCGTGTTCTCCTACTGCTAAGTGGTGGGGCAGTTTATAACTGGACTTAATGTCTGGGTTTTCGCTGTCAAACCAAGCAGAAATAGCCTTGATCTTTTGAATGTCGTCTCCACATTCCCGAATTTGCATTGGGCCATCCCATATCAAAGCCTTGTCGGCTTTTGGGGTTTCTTTAAAACCGATAACACCTTTATCTTCAGCAAAGTTTTCCAGAAGGTTTGTCTCAATCCCCTTACTCTTAGCAGTAATTAAGGCCTCACTATTGGCCGGAACTGGTACGATTGAAAATTCAAGCATCTCACTTTTAGTCCATGTGTTTGTTTCTTCATCCCATTCTATCCCCATAAAACCGACTGACAGGCCTTTTACAAAATCACCAAGAATCATGTCATAGACCTGACGTGCCAAAGGCGAAATATCAACAGCAAGTTTGAATTGGGCAATTAACTGATCCGCCCTTTTTCTTAAACTCAAAGTTTTACCGATTGGTAGGGAAAAGTAATCGTGGCCATAAAGGACAACACCGCTAGTTTCCATGTAGGTTTTAATATCCAATCCTTTTAGGTCTAGCTTTTCTCCTTGTCTATCTACACTGGAAGTAGCAATAATCCCTTCCACTACACCTTCTTCGAGGGACTTGGCCTTTATGATTGAAAGAATTATCTGTTTTTTATTCATAGATACGAAAAAAGTCCCAGTGATAACTTGATTTCACTCAAGATCAACTAGGACTCTGGACTCACGGTCTCTGGTCTCAAATATTTACTTTGTCTTTATTATATTTACTTCTAGGTTGTATGTCAAGGGAAAGCTCATGCTGTTGTATGTCAAGGGAAAGCTCATGCTTTTGACTTATTATGTATATGTTGTTTGTA
>CAYMCX010000122.1:283-1875 GCA_964389145.1 uncultured Candidatus Saccharibacteria bacterium | reverse complement strand
TCAAGAATTAGAAATATCCGCACCCAAAGCCCTTAACCTCTCAACAAACTTTTCGTGTCCTCGTTCGATTTGATAAATATTCTCAACAATAGTTTCTCCCCTAGCTGCAAGACCAGCAGTAACCAAGCCAAATCCAGCGCGAATGTCGTCCGCTCTAACATTTCCTCCATCTAGCCAGGTAACACCTTCAACCATAATCACATTGTTTTTACTAACAATAATGTCAGCGCCCATTTCGTTTAAATAGTCTACATAGCCGTACCTGCTCTCGAAAATAGTTTCCCTTATATAACTCTTACCTTCTGCCATAGTTGCTAGTACTGTAATTGAAGGTTGCGCGTCTGTAGGAAACCCGGGATATGGGTAGGTTATTATATTTATCGGCTTAAGCTTGTTTGGAGCTTGAACCGTCGCGTTTGTACCTTCATATTCTATTTCTACACCCATTTGTCTTAGCTTTGCATCAGTGATGCGTTGATTATCCTGGATTACATTTTTAAGTGTTATTTTGCCTTTTGTTATTGCCGCGGCAACTGCAAATGCTGTAAAGTCGTGGCGATCAGGAATTAACGTATGTTCTACTGCATTTAGTTTAGCTACACCGGAAATATACAGTGTACGTGATCCGATACCCTTGATTTGGGCACCCATATCAACCAGCATGTTTGCTAAGTCAACAACCTCAGGATCAGAAGCAGCGTTATCTATTACAGTGTCCCCTTGTGCCAGACATGCGACCATTAGTAGATTTTCGGTCCCGGTATGACTTGGTGTGTCGAGATAAATATAATTACCCGTTAATTTTTCGGCTTTAACATCTATGAGAAAACGCTCCGTGCTTTTTACCTCTGCACCAAATCTGCTAAACCCACGGTAGTGGAAGTCGGTTTTTCTTTCACCAATACTGCAACCGCCAACAGAAGGTAACTGCGCTCTACCAAGTCTAAGTACAAGTGGAGCTAAAAAAAGTATGCACGTTCTAACTTTGCTTGAAAGATCGTGGGGGATTTTGTAGTTAGTCAGATTTTCAGCATCAATAGAAACGGTATGCTCTTTTTCGTCGTAAACAACTTTAGCACCAAGAGTCTTTGCCACTTCCAACATAATGTGCACATCATGCACATTGGGAACATTTCGGATAATAGTGGTTCCATTTGAGGCCAAGAGCGCCGCAGCAATAGCGGGTAGTGCTGAGTTTTTTGCCCCTTGAATCTCAACAACACCTTCTAAAGGTGCATTTCCGATTATTCTTACAGATTTTTCAATAGGTTTAGTTGTGAATATGTCGGGGCCTAAAACATCGCTGAGTCTGTCTAACATTTGGGACGTAAAATTTTGATTTCCAGCTTCCATTCTAGCCACCGCGCTTTGAGTGGACCCGATAGCATTAGCTAATTCTTCTTGGGTCATGTTAGCTTTTTTTCTAGCTGTTATTACTTTTTCTGCGATAGTTAATTGAAAGTTGTTTTGTGGTATATATTCGTTCATAACTTGTTAATATTATAGCATATGTGGTATATATACTAGTGCGCATATACCTTGGTAGAATCACTATATGGATAAGTTAACTATTAGAATAGCTACACGGAACG
>CAYMCX010000122.1:0-273 GCA_964389145.1 uncultured Candidatus Saccharibacteria bacterium | reverse complement strand
CTTGATAATATTATAGCATATGTGGTATATTACTTACCATGAAGGCGCGCAGTAATAAAAAAACGATTGCGGTTATGTTCGGGGGTCAGTCAATTGAACATGAGGTCTCGGTCATAACAGGTGTTCAGGTTTTAAACAATATAGATTCTGAGTTGTATAACATTATCCCAGTTTACATATCAAAAGACGGTTTGTGGTATACAAACGAGTTATTTTTTAAAATCGAAACGTTTAAGGATTTGGATGAAATAAAGTATTTTGCAAAACAAGTTT
>CAYMCX010000121.1:0-1906 GCA_964389145.1 uncultured Candidatus Saccharibacteria bacterium | reverse complement strand
GGAGCAAGACCTGGAAATTAACATCGGAACAGCTTTTAGGATACATAACTTTTCAAAGGGACAAAGAAAAAAATCACGTTGAGATAGATATATTAAAGCCCCGACTAGAGGCCTTTGTAGAGGAATTGGAGCAGGAAGTAAATCAACTTCCGCGTGGCCAGGTTACAAGTATGAACGGTAATAAAGTAACGGGGTTTGTATTAAGCAAAGAGGGCAGTGAGGTAGATAGAGAAAAATTTATCGTCGCCTTCCGCGATGCTTATTTTAATTCGAAAAGCAGTGTAGAGATTCCGAAATCTTCAGTTTCAGGACCTTTGGATAAAGATAAGTATGGAATACTTGAATTACTGGGGGAAGGCAAATCTACTTACAAAGGCTCTGCGGCAGGCCGTATACACAATCTAACTTTAGCAGCCGAGAGAGCGAGCGGGGTTTTAGTCGCTCCGGGGGCAATATATTCTCTGAACAATTCTGTAGGAGAAATTGATGCGAAAACAGGTTATGACATTGCTTACATAATTAAAGATGGAAGAACTGTATTAGGCTCGGGTGGAGGAGTTTGCCAAACTTCTACCACTTTGTTCAGAGCGGTTTTGAATACCGGATTGCCCATCGTGATGAGATACCCTCATGCATACCGCGTCAGTTACTACGAGCAGGATCAGCCGGTCGGTTTTGACGCCGCAATTTATCAACCCTCATGGGATTTAAGATTTAAAAACGATACGGACAATTATATTCTCGTGCAAGCGGAAGCGGATATTGCAAGTTACGCTTTGAAATTCCAAATATTCGGGACACCCGACGGCAGAAAAGTTGCCGTTACTGAGCCGGTAGTTTCCAATCAAAGTCCTCCTCCCCCGGCTTTGTACCAGGATGATCCTACGCTGGCAAAGGGTGTTACAAAACAAGTTGATTTTCCTGCTTGGGGAGCGAAGGTGACCTATTCCAGAACTGTTACCAGGGGGGATGAAGAGTTGTTCGTGGATAATTTTGAGAGTAGGTATCAACCTTGGCGCGCGGTGTATTTAGTGGGAACGAAAGAATAGCCGCCAATTTAATTAGAAATCTCCTCCCGATAATTTCTATTTATGTTGTGTAGAATTTCTGTGTGTTTGTCGTAGATTTCTATTTTCAAGACGGAAAAGTATCTCCGATTACAAAGTTTCTTGACTTGTGCGATGTAAAACTTAGGACAAAGATACTTAGGCAGTTAAAATATGTTGAAATTTGTGGTTTAAATCAGGCTATCCCAAATTTAAGAAAATTAATCAATACACCGTTGTGGGAAGTTCGGATTTTGGGAAGGGATAACATACGTATAATTTGCGGCAACTTAAAAGACAGAAAAGTAGTTGTTCTGAGTATTTTCAGAAAGAAAACTGCTAAAACCCCCGCAATAGAACTTACCAAAGCATTAGAAAGATATAAGAAAGTACTTGACCCATGATATCTTATAAGATATCATCTCTTTAAATTATGAGAGAGATAACACTCAACGATTATTTGAAAACACAACTGAAAGATCCTTCTTTTAAAAAGGAGTGGGATAGCGGTGAGGCGTCGTATCAAGTGACTAAAGCTCTGATAGAATCCAGACTAAAGGGAAACGTGTCTCAAAGAGAACTTGCAAGAAGAGCCGGGACAACTCAGGCAGTAATTTCGAGAATTGAAAACATGTCGGTAAGCCCCTCAATTAAAATGCTGGAACGTATCGCACACTCGATTGGTAAAAAACTTGAAATTAAGTTTAGTTAAACGCTTTAGCGTCTAGACATCTTCAAACTAACAATCGTATATTCATCATCCGGCTGTTTCGTTACCGTTATCGTGGCTAATAAATCCTGATCGTTATAAGTTGTAACGTAAATTCCATCTTCTCTTCTATCCGACTCCGGTGTCCAGT
>CAYMCX010000120.1:0-1920 GCA_964389145.1 uncultured Candidatus Saccharibacteria bacterium | reverse complement strand
TTGTTCCGTCGGTATGGTGGAAAATACCCAAAAATTTTAAATTCGTAACTTTAACACCTAGTTCCTCGTTAACCTCTCGTCTTATACATTCTTCAGGTGTTTCTCCTGCTTCCAACTTACCACCAGGAAAATCCCAGTATCCGGGGTATGGTTTTCGTGGGGTTTCTATGGTTTTACCAATCAAGTAGTTCCCATTTGCGTCTTTTATACGGGCAAGGGCGAACGGCAAGACCATGTAGTATTGCGTAGCACCGTTTTGATTATTCATACAACGATTGTTCTATTCTCAGCTGTTGTTGTCAAGGATATTGCGAATTATGTAGGTTTTCTGTAACCGCACCCTGTAACTTCACGTGATAAACTTAATAAATGAGTTCTTCTGAAACTATTGCCGCTACCGAATCTAAAGCAGTAATTGATTCTGTTGAAAATGGCAATCCCGTGCCTATTGCGGAGTATAAAGAAAGATTGAATGAAAGAATACAGTATTGTGTAAATCATATAGAGCCAATGAAGGGTTTTATATCTAGGTCAATGGACCGGGCAATAAGTATCCAAATTGGAAAAATTGTTTGGGGCGTTGCAAAGTCAAAATTTGATAAATATTCTAAAACAAATGAGGCGGATGTCGAAGAATTTTTAGATACAAACTTAACTTTTAGCGAGGAAGATGCGTTTAATTTACCCGATAACTATATAGCAGTTAAAAATCCGCATGAGTTCTTTTTGCTAATGTCTGAATGTGAGAAGGTTGCGGTAAACGGAAACGGAAAAACAGCTGAAAAATCGATAGAGCATGAACTAAACCATTGGTTACCGCTGTTAGAATCGTCGGACGCAAAAGCAATATTTGGGGTCCGGTTTGAGAAGTTTGATAATGGTCCAGTAGAGTACGTACCATTTGTTATACCATATAGTGAGTTTACTGTTCGTTCTTTTTTGGCTACGTTAAGGGGCACGGAAAAAATAGATGATATGTCGGTTATGGATAAACTAAAAGCAGCAGAGATTTTGAATGCCGTACGCAAAGCGGGTGGCGATAGTCAAAAAATATCAGATGCTGTTTCGAAGATATTCAACGCCTAATTTTTTTGGTGGGCCCATCTGGACTCGAACCAGAGACCTCTACAATGTCAATGTAGCGCTCTAACCAGCTGAGCTATGAGCCCCCATTCAAAACAGGTTGCGACGGTTACTTCTTGGACTTAGTTTTTAGATCTTTACCAACGCCTTCGGGAATTAAACCTTCTTTTCTGGGAGGCATGATTTTGTCAATCAAACCGTATTCCAGAGCTTCTTCAGCATTCATCCACCTATCTCGTTCCATATCTAGTTGGACTTTTTCCAAAGATTGGCCTGTATTTTCAGCAATAAGCTTTGCGTATTCTTCCCGTAATCTCAGTATTTCTCTTGCGTGGATTTCGATGTCTGTTGCTTGGCCTTCTACACCGCCGTGTGGCTGATGAATCATAGAGTGAGCACCCGGAAGTGCATACCTTTTACCGTGATTTCCGCTACATAGTAACAGTGCTGCAGCAGATGCAGCCAATCCTACGTTAATGGTCACTACGTCGTTTTTGACGTGTTTAATAGTGTCGTACATGGCCCTGCCTGCGTATACTTCCCCTCCTGGTGAGTTAATATAAACACTAATATCTCTTTTAGGATCTTGGCTTTCTAAAAAAAGCATTTGTGCAATAAAAGTGTTTGCTGTTGCTTGGTCAATAGGGCCAGTAATAAATATTATCCAGTCCTTTAAAAGTCTGGAGTAGATATCGTAGGATCTTTCGAACCCGTTTGGGTCCTTTTCTACTACTATTGGAACTAATATATTATTTATGTTCTTCATGAGTGTGGGCAACCTCCTCAATTAAATTATTTATTAATTTGTTCTTTTCCAGAACACTTTTAATATACCAC
>CAYMCX010000119.1:1685-1944 GCA_964389145.1 uncultured Candidatus Saccharibacteria bacterium | reverse complement strand
TATCATACTCTTTGATACCTTCAGAGAGTTCAGTGTTCGACTTTGAAGTTAAATTATCTATAGGAAACGTATTACGCTCTCTCCAGTAGTTTTTCCCTGGGTTATTTTTCACCCAAGTATCATATTTTTCAATTTCTAACGATGTATTAATTTTAATATCTTTTTCGACAACAGGAGTAGGCTCTTTGACTATTTTGTCGATTGCTTCTTTCTGTTTTTTCTTCCATTCGTCAAATAAGGGGTGTTTGCTAGGATATTG
>CAYMCX010000119.1:313-1675 GCA_964389145.1 uncultured Candidatus Saccharibacteria bacterium | reverse complement strand
ATCTCATTTCCAGGCAATGGGTTATGTTCTCGATAATAGTTTTTCCCTGGGTTATTCTTTAACCAAGTGTCGTACTCGCCCGTTGGTTCTACGGAAGATATGCCTGGCTTATTAAAAGTGGGGCGTTTTCTCATCCACTCATCAAATAAAGGATGTTTGCTAGGATATTGGAAAGAAGGAGCGCGAAGACTGACATAATCACCTTGATCCTTTATCCCTTTTCTCATATTAGTGATATTTAAGTTAGGACTATACAAGTCACTAGGTTTTTTCCATGTTGGGAAATAATTTGGATCTAGGTTAGCATAATATTCACTGATATTAGTTTTTTGACCCACGTCTTTTTTATAAAGAGTTTTTGCTTTATTTAAAGCTGAGGTTAAAGACATATCTATGTTTCTTGGGTCTGTACCCACTGCACCCAAGGGCTCTCGTCTAAATGGGGTCCCTTGTTCAATTTGATCCATAACCATACCCAACTCCTGCTTATACCTAGCAAGATGAGCGGCCTTTCTATCGTCGCTTTCGTACCCCGCAGCCCAGTTTTTGGAAAGACTACGCATGATTTTGATTTTGTTTTGTAGGTTTCTGGCCTCTTCTAATAATGGATTCTCTTGAACTCCTGGAAATCCTTTCCTACCCGCTCTAAATGCGCCCTTAAATACTGCGGCTCCTATTGCTGTTTGGCCTGGAAGAAGGATAGTGGCTAAATCGGCTAATTCGCTAACAGCTTTTCCACCCTTATCATCTTTTTCAAGGGGCATATATTTATCATAGAAATATTTATTCGAAGCTTCTACCGCAAGAGCTTTAACAATAGATAACCCTATTCCTTTGCCAACAGATTTTAAATTAGAAGACGGAATAATTTTTCCAGTTGGATTATATTTGCTTTGACTAAATTTTGCAACAGCCGCTTTGGCTGCTTCAAAACCTCCCATAAAAGTAGCGGCAGTAGCCACTGATCCCGCTATACCGCCAGTTTTCTCTTTAGTTAATTTTTCTGTTCCTTCGTATATAGCGTCCAACGGAGAGGCTAACGCATTCCCCGCCCCCAGCGCAGTAAGCGCACCTATAGCTAAACCAAATTTGCCTCCTTTGCTTATCAATGAACTCTTAGCAGAAGTAGTACCTGATTTTATAGGATTCGTTTCTACCGTAGGGAGAGGTTGTGCCTTGAGTAAAGATTTTTTTAAATCTTGTTTCTCTAAATATGCCGCACGAAGAAATGGTTGATCTCCTGGTTTTGGAATTCTAACAATGGGTTCTGGTTTATATTTTACATTCCATGGGTCTTGCCCAGGTCTTATAGTTACTTTACCTTTGGGCCCTTGGGCTGCTATTGGCATTCCTGTTTCTGGA
>CAYMCX010000119.1:0-303 GCA_964389145.1 uncultured Candidatus Saccharibacteria bacterium | reverse complement strand
CTAACGCATTCCCCGCCCCCAGCGCAGTAAGCGCACCTATAGCCAGACCAAATTTGCCTCCTTTAGGTAACGGTACTCCTTTAAGTTTTATTAAACTATCATAGATAGTTCGGACAGTATCTTTAGACCCGACGTTTAATCCCTCTTGTTCCGCCATTAATCGTATATTTTTGCCTACGCCTACGGCAGATACTCCCTTGCTTTGCTCGAAAGATTTAATAAAAGCTTCTGCTTTTGGAGATAAAGTTCTACCTGATTTTATAGGATTCGTTTCTACCGTAGGGAGAGGTTGTGCCTTGAGTA
>CAYMCX010000118.1:0-1970 GCA_964389145.1 uncultured Candidatus Saccharibacteria bacterium | reverse complement strand
TTTGGTACCTTTTTCTTAATCTTGAAGCTAACGGCTGAATTGCGTTCACAATACCAAGAAGTTATTACAAAGAAACCGAAAAAGTTCTAAAACCATTCCAATAAGCGAGCAGAAAAATGGGACCCAAAGTGGTCCCTATTTTTTTGCTCTTCAGAGTTGGTAAGAACCTCTGTTCGCTGTGCCCTCCGAGAAATCTTGGCATGAGCCGTGAACGAATAGTTCTAATAAGGCGAATGCGAAGATAAGGAGGGAATCCTACCGGGGGAGCCATGAACCACGTTGGGTTCATGGCCATGCACTCTACGTAGTACATGGCACTCTACGTAGTACATGGCACTCTACGTAGTACATGGCACTTAACACGGTATATAAAAGTACCTTTTGATATACACTTAGTCAGTGTTCTACACATATATTCTTCAAAGCTTAAAAGATTACAAATTTTACATTGGTTATTCTTCTGATCTTAAAAGAAGAATGAAAGAACACAGAAACGGCGGTTCAAAATCAACCAAATGCAGACTTCCGCTCAGACTTCTGTATTACGAAGCTCATACTTCAAAAATAGATGCCAGAAGAAGAGAAAAATATTTTAAAACTGAAAAAGGCAAGTCAACACTAAAACAAATGCTTAGAGATGCCTTGAAAAATTAATGTTTTTGGTTTATTTTGAAGTAGTTAAGCAAGTTGGTACTTAATATACTTTATAAATTGAAGCGTAAAGGAGGTGAATTTTATGTCATAAAGACCCAACTTTATACAAAGACAAGTAGATGGGTTTGTAGATAATCTCATTGTTATTAGACAAAGTGGCGAACATTTTTTTGGTGTTCAAACTGTTTTGGCTCCACTAATTGATCGGTTGGCTCAAAAACGCGCAGCTCATAAACCGGTAAGTGAGAAACTATTGGATGAAGAGATGGTTGCGAAATACAATGTAAAAACTCTCTTCTAAATGAGGAAAAAGTTAATTAGTTAAGTTTCCTCCCTGATTTGAACTATCTTTCGGCAAGCTTAGGACTATAGCAAGCCTGAAACCTCATACTCTTCGTTAGTAATACCTATAGCATTTTGACTCTAGTATTATCTAAATGTCAAACTACCGGTATAGAACTATCAAATCTGGCTAACAATTCCAGAGCGCATAAAGCTACAGGTGGTGGAACCCATGATAAGTAGCAGTATCAACAACATAGAGATATTGAAGAAAGGTTGGCTTCTTTCAAAGGTGGTGGAGAAGATGTAAAAGAAGCTGGGTCTATAGCGGAAGACGCAACCCAAATAAAGATTTCTGCAGATTTAATCGGGGGAGATGGAAATGCACACTTAGACGAGGTTAAAAAAGCTTTAAATGAGACATTAACTGCTAAAGATAAGATCGTATTATCAAACGGAAAAACCAGTTAACCCCACTTTGTCTTAATACCAAGAATATTTTTTGATTTGCCGTACAAATATATTTAATCCTGTTCTGTAGGGTGCCAAATCTAATCCTTTTTAATAACTTCAATAATATAAGTCAAATTCTTATTCTAATTTATCAATAAACTTTGTTAGATTCCAAAATTTTACTCTCTTATAATATTTGACACTTGTTCTGCATAACGTTGGTTGAGAGAAGGAATAACATTGTTCCCTTTAACTACTTCTATAGGTATAGAATTTTTCTCATAATATACAGCTTTGTAGCTATGGGGGTTATACCAAACTTTCTTAACAGGAGATGCTGGTGCAAGAGAGGTGTTTTTAACTTTTTGGATTACCAAATTTCTAAATTCACGCTTTGTATCTTTTTTTGGTTTACTACCATGTCTATATGAATAGTTGGATACAGCGTATGGAATGTGATTTTGATCAAATATCTCAAGCACCTTCTCAAAAGGATGGGGGTCACTTGAAAACGTACTTCCTTCATATCGAATCCAATCCGACCAAGCATGTTCAGCTGATATAACCATTATGCCTCCATT
>CAYMCX010000117.1:0-1975 GCA_964389145.1 uncultured Candidatus Saccharibacteria bacterium | reverse complement strand
ACACCTTGCGTAACACCCAACGTTTGACAACAAAATGCACTTCCCCTATAGTATGCACACTACCCAGCAACTACCATAAAAAAACAAGAAAAAAGAATTGAGGACACAAATGACAAAGAAAGTAGCTCCAGCCGAACTGGCGCGGAAAATCCTCGCAGAAGTCGAGTGTGGAAAGCGTGAAGTAGTTTCTCCGGGAAACCTCCAAAGCGTCAAAATTACTCAGCAAGAGGCAATCGACCTTGGCCTGAATCCACCAGCTGAGAACAGGTGGTACCCACATACGTATTTGTCGGGGCTTGAGAAAATCGCAAAAGGTTAGGCATTCTCACGCGCCGGTTGTACGTACTATATGGGTGTCTTTGTTTGTAAAACCAACACTGACACCCATGAACAAATGAACAAAAACCGTCTCCTTTATTGTAAACATCACACCAAAAAGATATAATCACCCAAGAACTGCTCCAATATACTATGGAGGGTTGGCAGAGCGGTAATGCAGCGGCTTGCTAAGCCGTGACGGTCAAAAGCCGTCCACAGGTTCAAATCCTGTACCCTCCGCCAAAAGTAGTTTAAAAAGTGCTAAACTTATCTTAGCTATGAAACTAATAAACATTGCCAGCTATTTTGGATTTGCTACTCCTCAACAAGAAATGCAACCAGTTAGTGTTTCAAACGTTGAAACCGAAAAATTGGGACCTAAAGAAGTTTATTTTGCATGGGAAACCCCGGGAAGACCTCAGAAAAAAAGTGCCAATCAAAAATTGGTTAGAACATTTCTCGTAATTGGAATTGTGATAGCCTTGTTACTAGCAATAATGGGTGAGTTCTTTTTGATCCTTGTTATTGGAAGTTTGATCTTTGTAAGTTTTGTTTTGTCTAATACACCACCAGAAAGTGTTACATACGAAATTTCCAACCATGGCGTAACTTTATCCGGTAAAATCTACTACTGGGCACAACTAAAGGATTTCTTTATCAGCAAATCAACGGGAACAGATATGTTTGTAATCGACACGGTAGAAAGAATTCCTGGAAGACTTTATCTAACCTACTCACCAAATGATAATGAGAAAATAATGAATCTTCTATCACCAAAACTTAACTTCTTGAAAGAGGAACCAACAACCTTAATGGATAAAGCTTACACCTCATTTTTAGATAAGTTTAACTTCGATAAATAGGCAGTAACTCCCCCAATTTGGTAGTATAATGCGGAACATAGCTTGTTTTTCCTGTGCCCGTAGTTCAGAGGATAGAACGCGACGTTGCGGACGTCGAAGTCGGGGGTTCGAGTCCCTCCGGGCACACCATTAATACACACATATACCCTATAGTTGAGAACTACAATCCTACTTGATATAATCCACCAACAAATAAAGGAGAGTACAGATGGACAATAAAATAGACTTGGATGAGATCCAAATGCGAATCCACGCCGCCGAGACTGCACGCGAAATTGCGGGCAAACCGGAATTAGCGCTCAGCTTACTAAACCTTTCGGAAATTTACCTTGGCGAACTGGGCGACGAAACGCCGGTAAGTGAGCATAACCGCTTGATGTGCCAAATTTTGAACCAACGGGGGCTCACAAACTATCACCTAGGAAAAATGGACGAGGCCCGGGGTGACTTTGATGTCGCAATAAACCTAGCGCACAGCTCCGGTTTCATGGGAGAGGAAGCTGTGAGCATGCGACACCTTGCCAGGCTGACCATGGATGAAAATCATCTCAACACCGCGTTTAGCTACGCGCGAACAGCATACATACTCGCGGAAAAAGTAGGAAGGTCAGATCTGCCTTGGTTTGTCCACGCGGTGTTTTATGCCAAATTCAAGATGGGAGCAGGTTTTCGCACACGATTAGAATGGCTATGGAAAGAGGCTTGGGCTTTCCGCTACTCGTTATTCCGACCAGATATGACAATACCTAAGAAGGCTTGGATCTCTTCCTTCCTTCTGGATATTGCGCTTACTT
>CAYMCX010000116.1:592-1976 GCA_964389145.1 uncultured Candidatus Saccharibacteria bacterium | reverse complement strand
AGAGTCGGTGTGACAGATCAGGGAGATGGAATATCATCCGAGAATCAAGAATTAATATTTGATAGGTTTTACCGGGTGCCTGACAGAAAGAATATGACTTTTCCGGGGATGGGGATGGGGTTATTCATATCCCGTGCCATAATTGAGGAGCATGGCGGGAGGATATGGGTAGAAAGCTATGAGGGTAGTGGATCTTCATTTTATTTTACTATTCCTGCTAATTTAGACATCGTAACAAAGGAGGAAATACATGAAAAAAGTATTGATAGTTGATGACGACTCAACATTATTAGAGGCGATACAAATAGCTATAGAAATGGACGGAAATCATGCGTATGTGGTGAGCGACGGTTGCAAGGTATTAGAAAGTGCCAAGGCTACAAAACCTGACCTGATCCTATTGGATGTACTTCTTTCCGGTTATGATGGCAGAGATATAGCAAAGCAGTTAAAAGAAGATCCAGAAGTTAAAAATATTCCCCTGGTAATGTTATCCGCTTCTACCAGCATAGAAGATATTGTGGCTGAAGTAGGCGCGGATGGATTTTTAGCTAAACCCTTCGAAATTGAAGAACTTTGGGCAATTGTTACAGAATTTTCCAACAAAACTAGTAATAGGGAGTAGTTTGGGCGGGGTCAGTATTGGCAGGAGCCCCAAAGCCCAGTTCTATTTGTTCTAGCCTCGTTTTCATAAGCAACAAATTCCTCTGCTTTATCGGATGGTTTTTGTGTATAAGCAAAAGCGTATCCATGTTTTACCATTTCGGCGTTTACAAATGTGTTGTTTTCCAGATACACATATCGAAGTAATCTGCCGAAACTATCTCTATCTCCTTGCTGGGTGTCTTTCTCCAAGCGTACATTTTGATTTAAAACTAATTCTTCCATTTTATTAGCTGCTTCTATGCCAAAACATTGAACTTCTTTACGGGGGTCTTTTGTTTCCGGGGTATCTATAGCTAAAAGTCTTATTGTTTCTGTGGTTTCGCCCATTTCTACTTTTATTGTGTCACCATCTACTACACTGGTAACCCTGTAAATGGTTGTAGTGGCAGCGGGAAGTACTTCTTGCGTCTTCATATCGCTATCTGCCGGGGTTACATACGTCAATAGGGTAAGAAACAGGTATACAACTGCTAAAATCAGGAGTTTTCTGAACTGTTTTTGTGTCATTGCTGGTTTAATTATATATCAACGGTAGTTTTCCGGGGGAGCGTACTATACTTCTTCACAAACCCGAAGAAATAGCGTAGAATGTTTACCTGTATAAGAACATATTTTTGAGAGGTTTTTAACACTATGCCTACCGCTTTAGATCATATTATCGTTACAGGTGCCAGACAGCACAATTTGAAGAATATTGACCTACAAATTCCTAAAAATA
>CAYMCX010000116.1:0-582 GCA_964389145.1 uncultured Candidatus Saccharibacteria bacterium | reverse complement strand
AATAAATTTTTGGTATTTACCGGTGTTTCAGGTTCGGGTAAATCCTCTTTGGCAATGGATACGATATACGCAGAGGGTCAGAGGCGCTATGTTGAGAGTCTTTCTTCATATGCAAGGCAATTTTTGGGCGTGATGGACAAGCCTGAGGTTGATAAGATAGAAGGACTGTCTCCTGCAATTGCGATAGACCAGAAAACTACTTCCCGTAACCCGCGCTCTACGGTAGGAACTGTAACAGAGATTTATGATTTCTTAAGACTTTTATACGCTAGGGTTGGTCATCCTCACTGTCCTAATTGTGGTAGAGAAATAGCACGCCAAAGTTCTGATCAGATTGTGGCCCAAATTTTTAGTCTAATTTCCAATGAGAAAGATTTTAATAGTGAGAGGGGAGCACGCTTTATGGTTTTGTCGCCTTTGGTAAGGGACCGTAAAGGTGAGTTTTCCAGCTTACTTGATAACTTAAAAAAGCAGGGTATTGTTCGCGCTAGAATTGACGGGGACATAAAAGATCTCAAGCAAAAGTTTGACTTAATTAAGACAAACAAACATACGATTGATGCCGTTGTAAGTAGGCATATT
>CAYMCX010000115.1:0-1985 GCA_964389145.1 uncultured Candidatus Saccharibacteria bacterium | reverse complement strand
AGAAAAATACGCGGTATTTGCCAGGGTAACACCGACCCAAAAAAATAAAATAATTGATTTGCTGCAGGAGAAATACCGGGTGGGGTATTTGGGCGAGGGCATTAACGATGGGCCGGCATTAAAAACCGCTCACATTGGAATTTCGATGGGGGAGCGGGGTACTGATGTTGCCAGGGAATCTTCTGATCTTGTTTTATTAAACGATGATTTTACTTCGATTGTGTCTGCCGTAAAACTTGGCAGGCGTATTTATGATAACTTGCAAAAAGCGGTCTCTTACATTTTTTCAGTTCATATTCCGATTGCCGGAGTTGCCCTACTCCCCCCTTTGTTTGGCTTACCTACCGTGCTCTTTCCTGTTCATATCGCCTTCTTAGAGCTGATAATAGATCCTGCGTGCTCCACAGTTTATGAATCCGAACACTCCGAGGACGAAATAATGAAGCGACCGCCCCGCGATCTTTCTCAACGACTATTTAATAAATCTCATATGTTTGTAAGTATGTTTCACGGTTTAACAGTTTTGGCAGCTGTAATGGCAGTTTTCGTTTTAGCGATACGGATGGGTAGAGATGGTGACACAGCGCGTTCTCTTGCTTTTTTGACTATGGTTTTATGCAATTTACTTTTGATATTTACAAATCTCTCCAAACATTCAATTTTGCAAAAATTCAGTGTTCATAAAAACAAAGCATTTTATTGGATTTTCGGTGCTACTATTTTGTTTATGGCGTTGGTATTAAACATTCCGTTTTTGACAGATCTTTTCCATTTTTCTCGTATAACATTGGCCGATTCGGCTATTGTTATAAGCATGTCCGGAGTTTGTTTTATCTGGTTGGAGTTTTTTAAGGTTTTTTGGACTGGACAACACGTTTACTCTGTAAAGAGTTAGTAATGTTGTCCAGCCAATTGATGCTAGTGTGTAGGTTACAATTTACGCCCTAGTAGTCATCGTCGTCGTCACCGGGGAATTCGTCATCATCGAGTTCTTCTAAACTTTCAACGTCATCAAATTCCTTGTCGTCGTTTTCCTCATCGTCATTATCGTCAAAAGGTCCGACGAAATGTAACATTTGTGTCATCTCCTGTGGGTTTGATTTAAGATTGATACACTCTATTCTTGTTTAAAGTATAACAGATGGTTATGCGTTATTTAGAGAACTTCAGCCCCTCATTTACGATATTTTCTATGTTTGGGAGGAGGTTTAAAGTTTTAACTCCGTCTATAGATACCCATTCAACAAGGTTTTCCTCGGAATCTTTGGACTTACCTGTAAGATTTTTGCACAAAAATACCTTCATACTAAAAGGTTTTGGGCCTTCTTTGGTAGGTATTATTTCGTTATAGACAGTGGGAAGCTCAATCAAATCCTCACTTTGTGCAGTAAACCCGGTTTCTTCGTGAAGTTCCCTTAACGCAGTTTGGATATCAGTTTCTCCAGGATCCTGCCTTCCTGCAGGTACTCCATATTTACCGGAGATATGCTCGGCCTTTTTGGTATGTCTTACCATTAATAACTCAGAGAGATTATTTCTAAATGTAAGTACGCCTATAGTTTTAATAGTTTCTGACATATCGTTACAGCCTCACAGGAATTTTAATACTTCAAATTTAATAATTTTAACTTCAGTATCCGGATTAACTTCCCTATTGTAATACTTTGAATATGTTTGGTACATCGCTTCTTGTGTTCCTACGTCCTCGTGACCTTCTTTGTCTTGGTCGGTAAGATTTTTTATTGGTTTTGTAACAACGTTTGTGATCTTTGCTTCGGCAAAAGGTGTAAGTTCCGGTCGTTTAATAAAAGTAACGAAGTCGCCAGTTTGCAAATCTTTATCATCGAATATTCGCCACGTTGTGGTTTTTGATCCGTTTTTGACTAGTTCTACAAGTTCGGGTGAGAATTTAGGTGTTTTCATAAGTTATCTGGAGTTTATTGGTGAGGGCGGAGGGGATCGGCCCCTCGACACCCTGGTTAAAA
>CAYMCX010000114.1:0-1993 GCA_964389145.1 uncultured Candidatus Saccharibacteria bacterium | reverse complement strand
TGGTTGTGTGGAAGGTGTGAACTTTACCCAGCCACTAGTACCATCGACCCAAGCTGCTGTAACTGCCGTTAAACTTGTACATGTTGCACAAGCCCCAGCTGTGTCAACCAAAGAAATTTCAGCATCGGCAATAGCTAGGGAAATGGCTTTGTGCAATGCATCCAAATCTTCTAATCTCTTTGCATCTCTACCCTTGGCAAGTAGTGCTGCCGGGTTAATGACTACTAATACAACTCCCGCTAATACTGCGATAATTGCGATAACAACGATAAGTTCTACTAATGTAAAACCTTTTAGATTTTTTCTCATAGTTTTAAAGTTCACCACCTTTCAGATTATATGGTAATTTGCAAACTAACTAATAACTTTCGCAGCCCGCCTATATCGAGCTGGTAATTTTATAAATTGGCGTAATAATCGAAACAATCAAAAGTCCTACCATGGCACCCAAAACAACAAGAATAACAGGCTCCAGTGCTGCCGACAAACCTTCTACAGAGTTGTCGACTTCGCTGTTAAAATAACCGGATACTTTGTCCAAAACTTCGTCTAATTGCCCAGTCTCTTCTCCAACACTTACCATCTGACCTACTAAAGGCGGAAAAATCTTATTGTGTTTAAAATAATCCGATAACGAACTACCTTTTTCTACAACTTTAGCGGCCTCTAAAGCGCCTGCCTTGTAGTAAGTACTCTGAACAACCTCCGCAACAATTTTCAAAGCTTCAACAATAGGTATTGCCGAACCAATCAATAATGAGAGTGTTCTTGTAAATTGAGTAATATCCCTTAGTTTATTAATTCTTCCAAATACCGGAAGGGCAAACGATATTCGGGATTTAACTTCCCGACCCAAAGGGCCACCAAAAAAGGATTTAAGGAATAAAAATGCACCAACGCCTGCTGCAAGAAGAAGTAAAATATACTTAGATACAAAACTGGATACAGAGATCATGACTTTTGTTATCATGGGCAGTTCAACATTCATGCTCTCGTACATTCCTGCAAGCTTTGGAATAACAAATACCATCATGATTACTAATACTCCCACCATAGCTATCATAACAATGATCGGGTAAACCATAGCAGACTTAAACTTCCCCTTTAGTTCCCGGTCAGCTTCCATAGCAACCGCAAGTCGTTTTAAAATTTCATCTAACTTACCAGAAGATTCGCCAGCCCTAACAAGTGCTTGATAAGTGGTACTAAAGTGCTGTGGGAAACGCCCCAAAGCTGTTGAAAGAGGGGAGCCCCCTTCAACATCACGTAAGACTTCGTAAATTACCTTCTTAAAGTTTGCACTCGTGGTTTGTTCAGCAAGTACGTCTAATGCTCTTGAAAGAGGAAGGCCTGCTGAAACCATTGTAGAAAACTGTCTTGTAAATGTAACAATTTCAGATTCTGAAACACCCTTAAAGTTTAGAATGTAATCAGTAAGGCTATTTCTTTGTTCAGCAAGATTAATAACAAAAAGGCCTTGATTCTTTAATAAGGAGACGGCTAAATCCTGTGAACGGGCATCCACAGTACCTTCTTTTCTTTTACCATTTAGATCTGTTGCGCTGTACTTAAAAATTGCCATAATTACTACTTAAACTTTGTATCTTTGAGAAGCCTTCTTAGTTCGTCCGGCCTAGTAGTATATTTCATGGCATCGGCCACTTCCACCAATCCCTTCTCTACAAGCATCGATAAACTTCTCTCCAAAGTAATCATTCCCATGCTAAGGCCGGTACTAATAGTGTTATCGATCATTTGTGTTCTTCCCTCGCGGATAAGGTTTTTCACAGCATCAGTCGCAAGCAGAAGCTCAATTGCAGGAACCATTCCTTTTTCTACTGAAGGAAGTAAACGTTGGGATATTATTACCTCTAAAACCTGACCAAGCTGGAGTCTTGTTTGATCCTGCACATAATCAGGAAAGGAACTAATGATTCTATCGATTGTTTGACTGGCTGAATTTGTGTGAAGAGTAGCAAATACCAAGTGACCG
>CAYMCX010000113.1:0-2026 GCA_964389145.1 uncultured Candidatus Saccharibacteria bacterium | reverse complement strand
TTTCATCATACCTTCCATCAAATCTCCTAAAACTTTCTTTCGTCCTTGTTGTTCTCTTAACTCCAAAGAAGCGGTCTTTTCTAACTCCAAGACAACGTTATCTTTATCGTAAGTGGTGCCATTAACTGTAACAGGACCCGTCACCTCCAATAATTCACTCACAACCTGAGTATCAATTGCCACAACTCCGTCCACTTCCTTTATTTCTGCAGGAGCAAGAGGCATTGCAAGCTTATAGAAGAACATAAACTTCTCTATTGCTGTAGGAAAATCTGGTGAAATGTTGGCGTCTCTCGCATACAAACGTTCAACTTTTAGGTACTTTTGATACGCGGCCGGCGCAGTAGGAAAAGTATAAACGGCGTCAATTAGATCCAAGGTTAAGTCCACACTGTACATATCCTTTGAAGAAATATCCTGGTTTACTATTGTACCGTTACTAACTCGGAAGGTAGCGTAATTTGTCCAGAAACCTCCGGTAGCTCTAATTTCCTTGTCGTTTTGCATGATAATCATGTATCTCTTTTGAGGCCCACCTACGCCTAAGAGTGCAGGAATGACAGTAAGAGCTTTTTTAATATCAGGTCCGTATTTGTCGATAGAACTTAGCGTTCTTTGAGCAGCTATAATGTTTGATTTAATCGCCACACCTGCAATTGTCTCAGGGTATTTATTGGCTTTAACAGGCTCAAGTTCTTTTCCAGCCTTATCAAGCAATGCCAAGACAGGATCCATCTGTCCTGCTACTTGAGGCATAACAGATACCCAAGTTGCAAACGCTTCTGCTAACCCCGTGTCCGTCTCAGAAGTTGCTGGAGCAACTTGATCAGGAGAAACCTTTAGTCCGGCTGCATCCGCGAAAGGCATAACAAGCTTTACTGTTTCACGTGCCGCTTCAACCAAATACAATCCGGAACTAATAAATCTGTCGGTATCCGAAAAATATTCTTTTGTTGGTCCAAAATTCCTGGCCCATCCAAAATTATTATTTCTGGCTGTCCTCAGATCCATTAGATCGATCTCAGTTTTATCCAGAGCCTTTTCCATTGCAACAACATCTCGTGATGTTAAAGCATCTGAAAGCTCCTTTTGATCTGCTTTAAGTGCAGCAAAGTGCACGGTCATGGATAGTGCAGGCTTACCGATAAAAATAAAACCGATAAGGGCCACAATTCCAAGAACGACAAGAACTGCCACCCCACCTACACCTAATTTCTTAAAATTAATAATAGATTTCTTCTTTCCACCGCCATTTGTATTTACAGATGGAATATTCGTTTTTCCGTTTGGCTGCCAAAAAGTTGTATTGGGCATATCAATAGGCTCCTTTCGCCGATAACACCACAAGTGGTGTCTTTAAAATAATCAATACATCATACAATAAAGATTTCTTATCTGCATAGTAGGCGTCGAGTTTGACTCTCTCGACAAAGCTCAATGCAGATCTTCCGCTTATCTGCCACAGCCCTGTTATTCCCGGCTTAACGGTAAGTACTTTTTCCATATAAAGCTTTGCCTCAGGAAACTTTTCTAGCTGTTCTTTTACTTCAAACGGATAGTATGCGCGAGGACCTACTAAACTCATCTGCCCCATTAAGACATTTATAAACTGCGGCAGTTCGTCAATGCTACTTTTTCTAATAAATTTACCGCCTGGAATTATCCTAGGATCCTGATCAGCCTCCAGCTTGTAATTATTTTCCAAATATTTTTTATGAAGTTCCGGATGATCTAAAAGATACTGGTGAGCATTTGGAATCATGGATCTAAACTTGAGCATTTTAAAAAGCCCGCCGCCTTTTCCAATACGACCTGGTGTGTCTGCAAAAACAGGTCCTCCGGGAGACACACGCCTGATATGAATCGCAGTAATTATCATTAGAGGGGCAAAAATAATGAGGCCAACTATGCCTCCTACAATATCTAAAATTCTTTTTCCGAACGCGTAAAAACTCATAATGAGCGACTTAGCGGGTCGTGTAACCTTAAGTATACATTATTCACAAAATTTTTAATATCTCTGCTG
>CAYMCX010000112.1:0-2166 GCA_964389145.1 uncultured Candidatus Saccharibacteria bacterium | reverse complement strand
CAACTACTGATGATATGTTACTAAATAACCCATCATCGCTCATATCGTTAAAATCGCTAATAGGCATTGCGCCACCACCCGCTTGTGATTCACTCTCTTGCGAACCTGATTTTCTATATAGGTATCCCCACGGAGCAATTCCTCCCATGTATTTTTCTCCGGGTTGTACTAACTCTTCGCCGATAAGCATTTTGGTCAATAAAAGCTCGTTATCCTTAACCTTGAATTCGTAATATCCTTTGGATTCATCTTCTCCAAACAATTTTATTCGATCACCCTCCTGTTTCCATTCTTTAAAATTGTTTCCTTCAACAGTACCATCTTCATTTAATACAAAATCAAATTCAATTTTTTGTTTTTCTTGATCTCCCCCTGATATACTCTCCACCGTTCCTTTCCACGCCGAATTGGATACACTGATATTTTCTGCATCTGTATCAGAATTTTTGTCTAGGTCATTTTTAACTTTTTCTGCTTTTTCTACCGTGTTTTGGTTTTGTTCACTTTCCCTATTCGAATTTGCTAGAAAATCTTTTATCTCTTCTTGCGTCATTGGCTCCTGTTTCTTATTAAGACTTTGTAACCAGGTCTCAACCTCAGCCATTTCCATTTCTGCAACAGTTACTGTTCCAGGGTATTTGGCTTGGCGAATGCGTTGAAAAGGTTTATGGTATTCAAAATTAGTAAGATCTACTCCAATAACCTTGCCTTCTTGAGCTGATTCTCTAAACTGCTCTAGTCCAACCATGATGCTATCAAATTTTCCGTACGCGGAGCTAAGATTGCCTGGAATATTGGTAATTGTTATAACACTGGCAATTGGCTCAGTAACAGTTCTCACATCTTTCACAAAAGAAGACACTTTGTTTCTATCGCCAAAAGCGACTTGTGCCCCATCTTCTGTCACTTCAAGTGCTAGATCCACCCCCACAACAACTGTACCTACTTGGGCTGCCGTTCCAACAGCCGCAAATCCCGCAGCACCTCCTGTTAGAACCACCCCGCCAACAAAACCTACGACCTTGCAACCATCCTTGACCACAATAGCTGTATTTTCTAACGTCTCAAAAGCATCTCCTTCTTCTGTAAAGACATCAGAACTTATCTCAGCCTGGGCCTTATCTAAAATGACTTGAGCTCTTTTAGCATCAACACCCAAGTGTTTTGCTAATGTTGCTATACCTTTAAATTTCGGAGCTTTATCATAAATATTTGATATCTCTTTGGCAGAATAGGCGTTGGCTGTTTGTACCAGATAAAAATTAACAGCAACTTTATCGGCAGTTTCAACGGCGGCTTCTTCCAATTTTTGTGAGCTATTTTCTAAGTTCTCCCAGTCCTGGATCAATTTTGTCATATCTTTGTTCCAAGCTGCATAATTAGCGTATTCCTCGGCGTTTATTAAAATGTTATCGGTGCGGTAACGTAATAAAAGGTATTCTTTAGAAGTATCGTATGTGGATTTGAGAACCTGCTCTTCGTTTTTATCTTGATTTAGTACGATAAAAGATCCAACGGAAACTGCTAGGATAATTACAACTAATATTATTATTTTTTTACTTCTCATAATAACTATTCTACTAGCTTTGATTTTACTTGGAAAGTGTTTTGGGCTTTGTGATCACTTGGGTCCCCATTCTGGCTGACCAGTTTGGATTTATTTGGAACTTTTATATCAAGCAAGTTCTCGCAGTTTTAACCTAGCTTCCTCAAGAGTTTTGACTAAAAAACCTGCTTTTCTCACAAACTCTCTAGACCATTTTGGTTCACGTTCATCTTTCCATACGATAATCATTTTTTTGCAGGTCTCACCTGGGTAACCAGTATGTGTAGCTAAAAAGTAACCAATTTCAATAAAGGTAGCTTCTGAGGTAGCTATCCCAGGATTTGCAACAAGAATATCAGAATTATGAACGGCGATTAAATCTTGTGGGAAGAATGTTTCTGAGGATGTTTGATCTGAATTTATTTCAGGGTCATAAAAATCAAAACCCTCTAGTCTTTTGAACTCTTCTTTCCAATCATTGTCGTATTGATTAGGTTGGCCAGCCAGATACACTTTTTTCATACGTTTATTGTACCAGTTCCAAAGTTTGAATTGGCCTATGTTTTTCGGTGTGTATGGAACTTATTGTTACGGTAGAAAGTAAGGGTTTATTTATTTGG
>CAYMCX010000111.1:0-2197 GCA_964389145.1 uncultured Candidatus Saccharibacteria bacterium | reverse complement strand
TAAGTTTACCTACCATACCCATTTCTCTATGTTTTCCTACGCTGCAGTAATACTCAAACTCCCCTACTTTATCTGCAACAAACTCTACTGTAGCTGTTTCTCCTGTATTTATTTGAGTTGTTTTGGCACTAAACTCATCGACTACCCAATCATGGAAGCCGTCAACGCTAGTTAACTCAATTTTAACCTTGTCCCCTTTCTTGACCCTTATTTCTGTCTGAGAGAATGAAAAATTAGATGCATTAATCTTGAATCCTTTTATAATTTCTGGAGTCCCTGCTGTAATTGTATTAGTAGTATCAGGTGTTTGCTCACTTAAAACGGCACTTGTTGTTTCCGGGGAACCGGTGTTTAGTGACTTAAGCACAAATACTCCCCCAATAACCACACCCAATACTATTAATATTGGTAGCAAGACAGAGCTAGCATTTGTAGATTCTTCGTTCATTCTTTTACCTTTCGAAAATATATAGATACATATAGATAGTATAAATGTGAAATGTAAGAATTTTGTATGATTCTACCCCAAGCAGCTATTCTGACGCCTTCCTTATAATATTTAAAGTTACACCCATCCTTTCTACTTTATGCACGATTTCTCCATCATATCCTTCTTTAAGGTCGGTTTCATAATCGCATACAATATATTTAGCTTCTTCTGCCGACCCCACAACCTCATAAGTTACATGGGTATATTTTGCTATATTCCTGTTCACGTAACCAGGCTGCAGCTTGGGTGTAAGACGCTCCCCAATAGTCCATTTCGTACCTGCCCTGTGCACCTTTTATACCGCCTACTAGCTCGTTAAAGTACGTATATTCGTATGGATGAAGCTTAAACATTGTGACTCCGGTAAGCGTTATATTGATCGCTACGAGTCCAAGCATTAAACCTTTAATATATTTATTTACAAAATTTACGTTGAGCGTTTCATACATAAAGATCAAGGTATTTAAAACTAGGATTGGAAGTAGGTATAAAAAGTGTCTAAGGCCGTTATAGATTACAGGATTCATCAATACGTACAAAATGCCGTTTATAACCAAAGCACTCCAGGTAATAAACAGAAGCTTGCTCTTTTTAATATACAAAAGGCTAAGAAAAGAACCTCCAAGAACGTATAAAGGTGTGGTGAGTAGAAACCATATGGGTAAGTATTGGATCGGACGTTCATACTTTAATAGGAAGTTGCCTTGGAATAGCATTGTATTGTTCCATGGGGTGAAGTCTGAGGCGTTGGTAAAAAGCTCAGCAGTGTTTCTAATATAATTTGCGCCCGTGTATGCCCAAGTTGATGCCATGAAAAATCCGGCAATTATAAATACTAGAAGACCACTTAGAATGATATCTTTTATTGGTTTTCGTATATAGAGCTCGTATATAAAATATATTAGATATAATGTGAAACCAACTGTTCTTAAACTTTGTGTGATCCCAAACAGTAGTCCTAGTAGCAATAATTTTGCGGGTTCTTTGGATGGGGAGAACTTGTACATAGATATAAGGCTTAAAAAGTAAAATATTGCAAAAGGTACATCTTTTGGGTTCGCAGGCATGTGTCCAAGAAAGCGAGGTGTAAAAAATAGCGCTATAAAAGCAAAAACTGCGTATGAGACTTTTTTGTAATGGTTATAGACTAGATAATATAAAACGGTAAAAATGCTTAAACTAAAAAGTAGATTTAGAAGGTGATACCACTCGTAATACCCTGTAGGATTAAATAACGAAATTAAAGCTGGGTAAATGCGGTTGTGTTTATCTAAAAGTGGGGAGCTTTTTGGGTTTTGAGTTTGTACGGAGATAGTCCCCGAATTCGACGGTATTTTTAAATACTCAACAAGTGCCTCGCCATTTCTGTAATTTAGCTAAACGCTATGTATAAACAGGCCAGTCCAAAATAAACTACGTGTGGTAAAAGCCATTTCATATATAATTATTGTACATGTTGAATTCCCTCAAAGCACGTATGAACAAAAATATAGTAGGTTTGGTACTTTTCTTGGTGCTCCTTATTGCATATATTCCTTTTATTTCAAAAGTAAATTTTATGCAGAATGACGATTGGTACTATTATTCTCAGGTTGAGCAGTTCATGCGGGGAAACCTTTCTCTTTTAGGTCAGATAGCTCCAACTTTTTATCTTCAAGGAATTTTATCAGCAGTGTTTTCCCTGGTATTTGGTATAGAAAAGCTGCC
>CAYMCX010000110.1:0-2231 GCA_964389145.1 uncultured Candidatus Saccharibacteria bacterium | reverse complement strand
GAACACGGTTGTCGTTGGAATATTTGATTATAGACGATGGTTGGGCTAAATGGGGGGACTGGGGTAAGCCGGACAAGATGAAATTTTCAAGTGGGTTTCGTAATTTAAGCAATTTTGCGGAAAGCCGAAATTTGAAACTTGGTATATGGTTAGCACCGTTTTTGGTTCAGAAGGATTCGGATCTTTTCAGGGAGCATAAAGATTGGTTAGTTTCTAGTGCTGGGATTTTGACTGAAGGTTTTAAGGTAAACCCATTGATTGACAGAATTTGGCCGTATCAAAGGTACATTTTGAATATTAAAAAGCCCGAAGCACGTGCGTATCTCCATAAAGTGATTGGTCAGCTTGTAGAAGAGTCGGGATTTAAACTTTTGAAACTTGATTTTCTGTATGCGCCGTATTTTGATCGAAGTAATGAAACTAAAGAGGCCGGGTACTTAATCAACACTTTCCTATCAGAGTTGCATGAAAGATATCCGGATGTTCATATAAATGCTTGTGGTGTGCCTTTGTGCGCTGCTGTAGGTGCTGCCAATTCGGTTAGAATCGGACCCGATACCGTTGCTCCGTATTTGGATAATACTCCGGTTATAGGACCCTTTATTAACTCTATTAAAGTGAATCAAGCGATCAACACTATTAACAAAAGACAATGGACGGGGCAACTTTGGGCAAAAGATCCCGACGTGTTTGTGTGTAGAAAATCATTGGGATTACCAGAAAAATTAATAAAAAAGCTGAGTAGCGTAATTTTGGATACTAAAGGGAATATATTACTAGGCGATGATCTAACTAAACTTTCGGACGACGAGCTTGAGAATTACATCTACCCTCTACTTAATACCCTATAACATTTGACTTCTTATGTGGGGGTTGATGTTTTTCTAGTCAGCCCCCACATCTTAATTTTTAAGGCCACCTGGCAACCCAGTTGTCGCGACCCAGTGCTGCCGTAATTTCCTCAGCGACCCTATCCCACGCGATTTCCGTGTAGTTGCGCAGGAACCGGCCTATCCGTATTTTTACCCAGTCATCGTCTCCGTAGAATTCTATATACCACTGATCGCTGAAAGGGCAGTACGAAAACACTGTGTGCTCAGTGTTCGGTTTCTGACTGACTGACGGCGTATCGTGCACTAATCTTTTCTTCCAATCAATTATCTGGGGCATTTTTGTCCTCCTGCCTTCCATTTGTTTGCTAGGATCTGAATTATATCACTTTGCTACGTATACATATTAATCTATATAAGTACAAATACACATCTCTTCATTTCCTGTAAACATTTTAGTAGACTACCTAAATGTCCATTAAAAGCTTCCTTTTATTGGCAATTTTAAACCTCGCGTTTTTCTCATACTTATCCCCAAAGGCTTACGCTGACATGGCTGGGTGGGATAAAGGTGTAACTCTCCATCTACTTCATGAATCTAATGAGGATATTGACCTCTCACTTCAAAAAATATATGAAACAGGAGCTAATTTTGTGACGGTATCGCCTGGATGGCTGGCTGACTCAATATCTTCCTCTAACGTTAGCAGAAAAGATCGAACACCAACTGATGACGAGGTCAGATATTTTGTCCAAAAAGCCCATTTATTAGGTTTGAAAGTACAGCTAAAACCTCACCTGGATATTTCTGATGGTAAGTGGCGAGCTAATATTGACCCCTCTGATCCGGACACTTTTTTTAAAAATTACACAGAGATGATGATGAATTACGCAAAAATAGCAGAAGAAACCAATGCGGAAGTGCTTTGTATAGGTTCTGAGTTGTACAGACTTACGATGGATTCAGACAATGAGCGTAGATGGCGCTCGCTTATTCAAAATGTTCGTGGAGTCTATTCTGGAAAACTTACGTATAACGCGAATGCCAGCAGCATTTATATAGACGAATCTAAGCTTCCGTTTTGGGATGATTTAGATTATGTTGGTTTGTCTATGTATATGCGCGTTGCAGATGATAATACCTCTAGTGTCGATGAAATAAAGAAAAAATGGGTTGAAATTGAACAGAATTATGTGAGACCCATAAACCAGAAAACAGGAAAAGACATTGTTTTTACGGAAATTGGCTATAGGAGTGGCGACGGTTCGGGGAAGGCTCCCGGAGTGTATGACAGTAGTTTAGCTGTGGATTTTCAGGAACAAGCGGATTTGTATCAAGCAATGCTTGAATTTTGGAAAGATATTCCGTACATGGTTGGTGTGAACTTTTGGGATTGGAAA
>CAYMCX010000109.1:550-2265 GCA_964389145.1 uncultured Candidatus Saccharibacteria bacterium | reverse complement strand
TGATCCAATTTTACGTGGTTTTACTCTTTCTACCGCGGCGGAAATAAAAAGAAGGTTAGGGGAAGTTAGACAAGATATTGAATGGGGTCATGGGCGAGCTTCCCGTATTATTACCTACAATGAGCTTGGAAATGTCGCAGATGTACGTCTTGTCAAAGTGGGTCAAAATAATCGTGCCGAAGGATTGGACGTCACCACAGCATTTAAACAAGCTGAAAGGGAAGCGCAAAATCCTCCAAGACAAATCGTAGAAAATCTTGCTTCAGACAGACGAAGTCATATTACGAAAAAACCCCGGAGAATGAGCATATGGGAACAACAGGATGCAGAAATTGCAGCACGGAGAAGAGAGGGGAAAGATGGCGGTGTCCAAAGCTTTCTTGATCACGATACTAGGAACGATACTTAGGCTTTGTTCCGGAAAATTTCAGGTAAAATAAAAACCAGCAGAATATATTACAACTTTGGCCAATGAAGAATAATGGGGTCCACTGATTGATTTTATTTGAGGTTGATACCGCTCTACTGCATTGTCAATTATTCTTACAATTCGTTCAATTTCTTCCAAATCTGACATGTGCTTTCTTCTGCCTGTTAGCTCAATTGCAACAAAAGTTCTTTGGTAAACCGCTGTATTTTCCTCTGCTATATCAACCAATGTTCGTAGGCCTCTGGATTTTCCTTTTAGGACCCCATCGCTCAATAATGGTGAGGTTACTGTAAACTTAATGGTTTTGTAGTATTTTCTTTGAGCGTTGATCTCGTCTACAAAACCCAGAGCATCATCTTCACCAGGGAGCTTTAATCTTTCGGCAATGTCCTTACGTATTTCGGTCATGTTTTAACCTGCAGAACGTTGAAGGTAATGGTCTGGGGAAAGTAAGAAACTGCTGCCTTTTTTCTTGTACATTGACCAGTAATTTTTCTTTTGTGCTCTTTTATTAACGGATGTAAGCCAGGTTGCAGCCTGGTCTATTTTTTTGCGGAAAGACTGCAAAAACTCTAAAACCTTTTCAAAAAATATAACGTGGTAAACTCCCGGGTTTACAGGAACTTCTATCATTGCAATTTCTGCCTGGGTTGCAAGTGAAGAAGTACTTGCAGCTAATTTTGAGATCTCAACAGTTATTGCTTGCAACTGAAGCCTAAGTTCATGCATTTTTCGTTCTGCCAGGGAGCGCTCTTCTGCAACCAGGTTTCTTTCAAGCATAATTTGTGCACGAAGTTTTTTGTTTTCAGCATCTTTGCCAGATATAACTGCCGACATTTCCATTGATTCCCCGGCTTTAATTTCACCTGACCTGTTTACCGAAGGAGTTTTTAACCCAATGAGTTCTTTAAAGAAATCTTCAGAAGTACTTTTTAATAGGTCGGCTCCTTGCGCACTAAAATCTCCCCCCAAATCTTTTAGGGATTCAATTACATTCCTTTTTACTACACTAGGCTTATTTTTTTTGTTATCCGCCATTTTCGCAGATTTTACCCCCAGTGATTTCAAAGGTCAAGTTCATCGTGACAAGTAGTCTATCCTAAAGTTAATAAATAATCTAAAGCCTTACGTCTTTTTAGGATAGATTCCAAAAGCCGTTTTCTCGATTCAAGGTCTTCCTGAGAATTTGTTTTATTCGTATCGCTTGCTTGGGCTAATTTAAAAGCCTGTTCAAGCTCTGAGCTTTCCACTTTTATATTTTCCTCCTGTGCCACTTTATTTAGGG
>CAYMCX010000109.1:0-540 GCA_964389145.1 uncultured Candidatus Saccharibacteria bacterium | reverse complement strand
GCAGTGAATACTCTGCCCTTAAATCTTCAGCCTTTTTATTAATGGATGCCAAATAACTCTCAAGAGCCAAACCAAGTTTTTCAAGCCGAGAAAGAAGATTTGAAATTCTACTGGTTGCTTCTTCCTCAATCAAAATTTGGGGGATATTAACTTTTACCTCTTTAATTAGAGCGTTTAAAGCAATGCTTTCTTTTTGTTCTCGGGTTTTTTCTTTTTGAGTTTCTTTACCTGGGACTACTATTGAGTCTGATCTTAAGGCGCCGGCAATTTCAGTTTTGTAATTACCAAGTTCAATATTGGGCAGCTCACATGTAATTCCCCTAACCTGCCAATCTTGCCCGGTCTCGGCTTTTATTAACTCAAACTTTGGGTATATTGCAATTGCTAGCTTATTGTCTTGAACAGTATCTGACAAAGCTTTTGGCAAAAGGTGACCCAAAGTATGTTCAATTAGTTTATTTTCGGAAATTTTTTCGCGTACTTTTGAAAGCGGAGCAGTTCCACGTCTAAAGCCCGGTACTTCCACATCCTGAGCCATTT
>CAYMCX010000108.1:1888-2283 GCA_964389145.1 uncultured Candidatus Saccharibacteria bacterium | reverse complement strand
GGACTGAGGTTCCCTGGTGGGCCGTTGTACTAGCTTTTGGTTTTGCTGTCTTTGTGGGAATTGTATTTGGTACATATCCCGCTATTCAGGCTGCAAAAAAAGACCCTATCGAAGCGTTGCGTTACGAATAAACTACTCTTTTACTAACTTTAACTCGTAGTGAGTCTCATCTACAAGGTTTGTGTCTGCAGCTTTGTAAGTAATATCCTCATTGTTTAGGAAAAGTCTCCAGTCGTACCCGTCAGGCGCTTTTTGATTGTTTATGTTTTCTAACTCCGTACCGTAAGTGTACGAAATTTTTTCATATGTAAACTCATCGTGCCTGCGTAAGTTTTCCAGAAAATCCAAGACGGAATCAACGTTTTGTAGAGTGGCATTGTATTCTTTGGTGGTTG
>CAYMCX010000108.1:0-1852 GCA_964389145.1 uncultured Candidatus Saccharibacteria bacterium | reverse complement strand
TTTTGTGGGCTTTGACTCAACTGACTTTTTTTCCTTCTTTTCATCTTGTACCTTAATCTCATCACTGTTGATAACGGATCTAACGTATAGTGCCGATACCGCTACAAGTACAATATACCCAATAATTAGCCCTTTTTTCGTTTTATTGCTTATTTCTTTGCCTGCTATTCTCATAAGCTTATTCTAGCAGTTTTGAGGTATAATATGACCACTTTTGTGTAATTGCGCCCACTGTGCCTCCATAGCTCAGCGGATTAGAGCACTTCGCTTCGGACGAAGGGGTCGGGGGTTCGAGTCCCTCTGGGGGCGCCATAATACATAATCAACAATAAAAACAAGGAGGAGAGAATGGAGATTGTAGGGAACACTTTATTGTTCTACGGGCACGGTGTGTTCAATGGGATAGTTACCGATGTTATTTTAGCGGCTATTGCATTGGTACCACTTTGGTATTACGAGGTTTTTCAAAGACTTAACGATAAGAAGATGATGCTGGCCTGCGGATACGTTTGGCTGATGTACATGCCAAACTCAATATACCTATTCCTGGAGTTTAGACATATCTTAGTCCGGGATGGGATTGCAGACTCGTTGGAGCCACAGGCAGTTGTTGTATTCGGGTTTCTCAGCCTGCTGGGTGCACTGTTGTGTGTAATACAAATAAACCTAGCGGTAACAAAAATCAGATTTTTTAGAAACCACAAGAATCTGGCAGCTATCCTCATCAGTTTTGCAGCTGCGTGGGGAGGTGTACTCGGACTGCATGACCTAACTTCGTTGGAAGGAGTAATCTTTCCACCATCGATCCTAAGGTATACGCTGCAGCTTCTAACAGTCGAGTGGGCAACACTAACGGTAATAGTAGGAACACTATTTGCGCTTATCTCACTTGTTTTGTTGGAAGTGCGCTCGAAAGAACTGCAAATCAAATGAATACTGTTCACAAAAAGGCACCCCTGGTTTGTAAACTTGGAGTGCCTTTTCTTTTGTCTCGCTGCTACAAGTCGTTGAAGTCTTGGTTACACTTGTTGCAATGATGCGGTCCTGGCGAGTGTCGCCCGGTTGGGAATAGCGGTCTTATGCAGTGACCACCACAACCTCTATGTGACAACCAGCACGTAGCCATGCAACGAATTTTGCTCCACAACGCTGACATGATTCTCCTTTCCAGTTGCGATTGTTTTTATCGTACCGACCGCATGATTATATTCCCGACGTCCCATAGTGTCAAAATACGGCGGATTTTTTATATTTATATAGGTAAGGTAAACCTCACAAATCTGATATTTCAAGAAGATTTGGAGTATCCGACTAACATTTTACAAATAGTTAGATTCTATTCAATTGTAATTTCGCACCCGCTAACACTAATCACGTCTGTATCCAGGGACGAAACACTGCCTGTGATAGTAATTTTCTGCCCTTTTTCTACAGACTCCGTTTTGCTTCTCATGTCACATAAAACTGTATTTACTCTATAACTGCTTTTAGATAGATTTGTGGTGGTTATACCGCTGACCTCTGGCTTATTTGAGCCCATATACTCAATTCCTGTCCTGGCTAAAACTCCTATTAAAGTAAAACAAGAAGCTAATATGAGAACAGTTATGATTTGATGGGGTTCGATACTTCGGTTTTGATTGACACCGCAGACTTCACATTTAGACGCTTTGTCATCTAAATCAGAACAACAATTTTTACATTTTTTCACCAAAAGACACCCCCTCTCACGAATAAACCTTAATAATTGAGCAAGTCTCTTGTCTCTCTTAGTGAAATGCTTCTAAAAAATACTCTAACTAATACCAAGTATATTACTTTTTGCATAGAAATCCACAATAAAATACCGGGC
>CAYMCX010000107.1:0-2385 GCA_964389145.1 uncultured Candidatus Saccharibacteria bacterium | reverse complement strand
TGACGCAGCATTAGGAAAAGGAATGTACGAGGTTTTGGAGAATCTACGATTTGATCCGGGAGAACAAAAGAACGATCCGGCATTTGCACAAAAACTTGCCGAAAAAGCAGACATATATGTAAATGAAATCTTTTCTACCAGCCACAGGGAACATGCTTCTATAGTGGGTGTTCCAAAACTTCTGCCGTCTTACGCGGGGTTGCGTCTGGAAAAGGAGGTTGAGAATTTATCCAAAATAATGAAAAATCCAAAACGCCCGCTGGTGGCAGTAATAGGTGGTGCAAAGTTAGAAAGCAAACTTCCACTCGTTCAAAAATTTATACAGACTGCCGACGCAGTTCTTTTGGGTGGAAAACTATTTTTAGATTGGAGGGACGAAGTTCCCACAAACCTGCTTCTTCCAAAAGATGCGCTTGGAGATAAAGACATCGGCCAAGAGACCATACGTGGGTTTTCAGAGATAATCTCTACAGCAGCAACAATAATATGGGCAGGCCCAATGGGCGCCTTTGAACAGGAAGAGTATGCTGCAGGAACTAGGGAAATCGCGGCAGCTATAGCGAATTCTAAGGCATTTACCGTTATCGGAGGCGGAGATACCGTAACAGCGGTAAATAAATACGGATTATTGGATAAATTTGATTTTGTTTCTACTGGCGGAGGTGCTATGCTGGATTTTCTAGCAAAGGGAACTCTGCCCGGCCTTGAAGCTTTAAATTACCATGGCTAAATTTCTTAAAATAAGTCTTCCGGAAAATTGCATAGGATGTGAAATATGTATCCTTGAAACTCAGAGGCAACTTAAAAAAGTTGGTCTTGAGGGAGCTCTTATTAGAATATCAAGACAAAAGAACGAGGAAACAGGAAAACTGATTTATTCCATACAACTAGATCCCCAAGTTAACGATCTGGATTTACATAAAATACGCGATATTTGTCCTACCAAAGTTTATACGGTAGAAGAAAGTGAGGGCGATGGCGGACTCATTAGCTAAAAAGATTTTATACATCGACCTTAATAAATCCACCGCGATGGTGGAATTAAACACTGACTTAAAAAAATACATCGGAGGGGTCGGCCTTGGTTTAAAGATATTAGCCACACATCAGGAAACCGATCCGGTCGTCTTTTCGGTTGGACCATTAAATGGGTTTTTCCCCTTTTGCTCTAAAACCTCAATCGTTACAAACGACAGGGGGGTTGTGGAAGACCTTTATATTGGTGGCTCCCTGTCTTCGCGAATTAAGTTTGCAGGTCTTGATGCAATTGTTATTTACGGAACATCCCGTAAGGCTGTGATTTTAGATATTCAAAACGACGAAGTAGTATTTAAACCCGCGGATGTGGAACCGGGATCTCTTGGGCTTCCAGGAAAAAGAAGTGTTATGGTTTTTGTTCAAAATAATGAAACCATACTTTTGGATAATTACTTTTTAGCTCCGGAGAGAATCTTAGAAAGAAAATTGTTAGAAAAGAATGTTTTTGGTATCTCAGTTACAGGGTCTAAGACATTTGACATTGTTGATAGAGAAAAGTATGAAGAGTTGTATCGAAAAGTCCTAAGCCAAATAAGTAGAGTTTCAGTCGATGAAGGATACAACCCATCTTGCGTAGGATGCCCCATGGGATGCAAAAAATCTAAGGTCGGGGAAATAGGTGGAAATGTAATTCCTCATAGTCTTGTTGCGTGCACATACGCCGAGAAAATATTTTCAGATATCGGAATAGTCTTTTCCTGTCTCAATTTCCTAGGGTATGATTATACCCACGAAGATATCGAAAACTTCCCACATTTGATAAGAGAAGTTATGAAGGACCTCGAAGCATGAGACATTTTATAGCAAACTGGAAGATGAATAATAATGAACAGGACACCAAAAAGTGGCTAGAGGATTTTAAGGAAAAGTCCAAGTCCTTGGATAAATCTACTATTATTATTGCGCCTTCTACGCCTTATTTACACTTAGTAAAACAGGCGGGGTTTAGTGTGGCGGCTCAAGATATTTCGCTTGAAACAAAGGGAGCTCATACAGGAGAAACGGGCGACTTCCAAATTGCAGATTTCTGTGAATATTGCATTGTAGGACACAGTGAACGCAAAGAAGATAGAGAAACTGTGTTTGAAAAGAGGGACCTTTGCCTGGAGCAGAAGATAATACCAATCGTATGTTTTGTTGAAGAAAACGATGCTTTGGATTACTACAAAAACGGGGTTATCCTAGCCTGGGAAGATCCACAAAATATCTCGGTGGAAGGTCACTACAAACCAAGAGACCCCCAGGAAATAAGAACAACTATTAACATCATTAAGGCATCTTTACCGGAAAACGCTGATGTTGTTTACGGAGGATCTGTTAATAGACAAAACATACATGAGTTAGCTA
>CAYMCX010000106.1:0-2450 GCA_964389145.1 uncultured Candidatus Saccharibacteria bacterium | reverse complement strand
CACAGATGAGGAGAAAAAATGGCACTCTTAAACTTTCTAGTAGTAGGCGTGGCGGTAGCGTACGGTTTTACAGAAATCATGCTGCTGCTCTACCGGTGGAAAAGGCGGCGGCAAGCTGCGCTGTCTACGTTCTACTGGAACGGTTTCCTCGGTCTGATGCTGATCCTGTTATTTGGGATTACCTTCAAGGCCGGCGTGAACATCGAGGCTAATTACCCATTCGCGTGCTTGTGCACATTCAACAACTGGGTTATCGCCTGCATTATCAACGGCTTTATAGCCTACAAAACACCAGCCGGACATTAAGGAGGAAACCATGTCTGATACAGGTGCGGTAATGGCAATTGGAATCATGGCAGGACTGCAAACATTGCCAATACTTCTTTTCTTCGCAGGCTGGGCAGCCACAACGAAGAGGGGGGGCTTTATTGGATGGTTGCTGTGGCTGATAGCCTTCTGGCTGTTGGCTTGGCTAACCTACGAAAAAGCTAGCGAGATGATCATCGTCTACGGCGGCCAAGACTTGTGGATATATTTGATCACAGTCTCCGCCGTGGCGTTACTGATCTTTAATGCCATCATCACGGCTGTCCTCGTTCTCCTAACCGCGAACGGAAACGGAAACGGGGCATGGACTCTGGCTTTGTTCATTTGGATCGGCGTAGTGGTATTGTTGGGTATATATATTGGCTTCGAACTGCCACAATTTACCCTACACTACGTGGCAATCCTCGGTGGAAGTATGTTACTTATGTATCTCCTCCGAGCCGTACGAGCCAAAGTCCTAGCACCGCCAGCCTGAGCTAATCAAATCAACCTGGAAGACGTGTATATCTAGCCCAATACACACGTCTTCCTACCATCCTCAAACAATCTAACCTCTATAACTACCATCCTGTATAATAAACACAATGAAAACAGCTATAATCCACGACTACCTTAACCAGTACGGTGGCGCAGAAAAAACATTAGAAGCAATCCTGGAACTCTACCCTGACGCTCCCATCTACACCGGAATTTACAGCCCTAACAAACTTCCAAAATCTATAACTTCACGTGAAATTCACGCACTAAAAGGCCAGTTCATAACACGTTTTTATAAATTCTTCACATTTCTAATGCCGCTGGTATTTGAAAGCTTTGATTTGAGCCAGTACGATCTTATTATTTCTGAAGGAACCGGATGGCCAAAGTCTGTAATAACAAGTCCAAACCAGCTTCACATTGCATATATTCACACTCCCCCAAGATTTTTATACAAGTATTCTGTCGAAAGTGCGAAACGGGAAAAATGGTATTACAAGCCTGCGGTTTCAATAATTGACTATTTCCTAAGGATTTGGGATTTTGCCGCTGCGCAAAGACCTGACTTTATTCTCACAAACTCCCATGAAACACGAAGTAGAATTAAAAAGTTTTACAGAAGAGACGCAAAAGTGATTTACCCACCTGTGGAAATAAATTACCCAATTAGTGGAGAAGCGAACAATTTGAAGAAACCTTATTACATAGCCTTGGGTCGCCTGGTTGCGTACAAAAATTTTGACTTATTGGTGCAAGCATTTAATCTTTTGGACCTACCATTAATGATTGTTGGCACAGGTTTAGAAGAGAATAAACTGCGTGCTATGGCCAAACCAAATATTGAATTTACGGGACGGGTATCGGAACAGGAAAAACACAGGTTAATTGAGGGAAGTCTTGGACTTATTAATGTTGTCGCCGACGAAGACTTTGGGATTGTTCCTGTAGAAGCAATGGCACACGGAAAGCCGGTATTGGCACACAAATCAGGAGGTCATTTGGAAGTTGTCAAAGAAGGTCTAAGCGGAATGTTTATCGAAGACATTTCTATTGAGGGGATTGCAAACAAAATTAGGGAATTTGACGATGCGGTTAACAAAAAGCAGTTTAATGCTGAGAAAATTAGAGCAACAGTGCAGAAATTTGGGAAAGAGAGATTTCAAAAAGAGCTAAGCGAATTCATAAACGAAAAACTTTCAGAACGTAAATAACTATGCCAGAGCTACCCGAAGTTCAAACAATTGTCAGTGACCTTAAAAAACATATTTCCGGGTACAAAATAATTGATATAAACATAGTGCCCGGCTACAGAGTCGCCCCAACCGAAGAACTGTTCAAAAGTAAGCTAATCGGTAAACCTATAAAAGATGTTAAAAGGGTTGCAAAGAACATCCTGATTGAAACGGACTCGGGACTTACTATTCTTATGCATCTAGCCATGACCGGAAGGATTTTGCTTCAGAACAAAGGGGAGAAACAACCATTGTGGCAGAAAGTAGTACTCAAACTTCAAAAAGGAGCTGATGTTAAAACTCTAACCTTCTCCGACATGCGAATGTTTGGAAAAGTAGCCTTATTGGAAAAAAGTGACATCCAGACTCTCAAAAACAAATACGGACCTGAGCCTATAGAAAACATCACACCGG
>CAYMCX010000105.1:0-2488 GCA_964389145.1 uncultured Candidatus Saccharibacteria bacterium | reverse complement strand
AAATCTTGCTTCTAAATACCCGTTTTTTGTGAATTGGCTTGTTTACCTTGGAATAAACCTATTAAAAACCGTACGAATTGCTGTATTTACAATTAAGGGTAGCGGTTACTAAACTTCTACTAGGAAAACTTTACTCTTTGATTTATGCCCGGATATTAGTGTAATTTTACTTTTACTGATTTTTAAATATTCGGATAAAGCTTCTAGTGTAGCTTCGTTTGCCTTACCTTCCATTGCTGGTTTGTTAACATAAATATGTAGTGTATCCATTAGGTCCTTTTCAATTCTCGGCTTTTTAGAATTTGTTCATAATTTTAATGTAATCCTTATATCAAAAATCGTCTATACTATAGATATGGCAGTTCCCAACAATGTGGAATCTACAACTAAGCTAGAATCAGTAAATGAACGGCTTGTTAATTGTGTTCAATCAGACAGGCACATTAAAGAGGCTATTCTTAAGTTATTACCTGAAGATATGGGTGAGGTAATGAAAAAAGAACTTGAGGAGGAGAAAAAACTTTTCAAGAAGTATAGGCCGGATGAGGAGTTTACTGAGAAAGATAAAGGTTCATTTGTCGCGGGACGTTTTTTTGAAATTCTTAATTACTATGATTACGTTGGAACTAAGTTTAGGGATTTGAAACCTGGCACGTCCGAGTGGGAAGAGGCGGAGACTGCGACTAGTATATCGAATTTGTTATGTAAGGCAGCCAGGTATCCTCAAGAATACGGTATAAGCATTCGCAAATACGATAATATTCCTGACGGTGTTTACACGGGAGTTACGAAAAAGGGAGATTACATAGTTTATGGGTTAGCAGAGGCAAAGATGGGTGCATTAGACGAAGGCGACCTTATGCAGGTAGATTTAGATGGATCTAGGACGACGGTAGCAAGGATTGTGGGGCAATTGTCGGATATGATAGATAGCCCCCCTAAAAAAGGTTTACACCCAGAGATAGCTAAATTAGCCGAGCAGCTAAATGGCAGGAAGATTCAAGTTACTTGGAAGGAGGTTGATGGGAAAAAACAGCTTAGCATGGGATTGACGATTTTAGTTCCAAATAGAGCTGGGAATATTTTTGACGCTCGTGTGCAGTTTAAAAACCCATCACTTGAGGGGAAATTTCGATCCATGGAAAGAACCCAGAGAATTGAAGCTAAGGCATCGCCCTTTACTCCGGGAGAGATTGAAGATATGACCAACGTATTGTTGGAGGATATGGAGTCGTAAGACTAGTTTCCAAAAATGTATAGCTCTTCTTCTGCCCGGGTAACCGCTGTGTATAGCCACCTTTTCCACTGATCATTATCCATTTTGGAAAAGCGTTCCTCAAATAGAACAACACGCTTTGCTTGACTACCTTGCGCTTTATGAACGGTAAGAGCGTATCCAAAGTCAAATAAGTCCCCGTCCTTAGCTTTAATTCTATTTTTTGTAAAGTTTATTGGCTCAGTTGCTCCAAACTGTGGTCCATAAATAGTACCTTTATATAAAGTTTTCAGATCATCCATTACTATTTCGACCTCGTACCATTGTTCGCTTTTAAAATTAATGTCCTGAATAGTACCAAGCATGCCGTTATAAACCCCTTTCTTATGGTTGTTTCGCAAACAAATCACCCGATCCCCTTCTCTTGGTATCTGATCTTCGTAGCCAAGGGCAGTCCTAACAAATGCATTTATTTTATTTCTTGTAGTGTTGTACCCACACAGAATTAAAGTGTTGGTATTATAGTTTTCCAGAAGTTCTTTGGAAGTTTCGTGAAAGGTGAAATCTTCAGGTGTGTACTTCATAACATTTTTTCCATACTTACCTGCAGGAATCTTACCTTTTGTTCTCGCGTGAATAGAAACGTTAATAATAGGGTTGTCCTTAGACTGTCTATGGATTTCCTCAAGCTTATACTGAGGTTTTTCCATTAAGTTAAAACCTGTTTTGATTGGAGGTAGTTGTCCGTGATCGCCAACTGCAAGGATTGGTATTCTAAACGAAAGTAAATCCTGCCAGATTTGTTCATCTATCATCGAAGCTTCGTCCACAATTATTAAGTTAGCTTGCACCTCATCTTTCTTTAGCCACCCTGTTATAACACCTTTATTATCTTCTATTGGACTATAGATGAGTCCGTGAATGGTACTTACGGTATCTCTGGACGTAACCGATTTGTTTTCTTCAAGTTTTAATTTTAGATTTTGAGCGGCACGTCCTGTATAGCTACAAAAAGCAACTTTCACATTTCCTTCAAATAATGTATTTAATTCTTGTTTGATAACTGAAATTAAGGTACTTTTTCCCGTTCCTGCGTAACCTCCAAGTGTTACAAATGGGGCTTTATTCTTGTCACAGTACCAAGAAATTATTTTATCGGCAGCGAATTTTTGATCTTTGGACAACTCCACACCTGGTTGTAGCGTGAAAGGTTATATTTATAAAATATATTTAGTTGGAAATGTTGCCAATGTTTTGGGTCAAACCGTAAAT
>CAYMCX010000104.1:2233-2572 GCA_964389145.1 uncultured Candidatus Saccharibacteria bacterium | reverse complement strand
ATGAAGGAAAAGATCGAACTCGTTGGTCAACAGATGGGTGAATCTCTTAATCGTCTGGTTAGGAGTGAATTAGCAAACGCGTGTGAGTTCTACGGTAACAGTCACACTGTTGCCAGTTTCACAGCAGGTGATGTTTTGGACGCTTGCAACATTAGACTTATCGTCCAGTTGCTTGAGCAAAACAAAGCAAAAACCTACAAAGACGGTATGTATATCGGTAAGACCGACACATTCTCTAAGTTCAAACTCTTAGGAGACACAACTTGGGTGAATGGTAAGACTTACTCCGATATCAAGGACCTCTATCGTGGTGAAATGGGTGAACTCTTGCAGGTTAGA
>CAYMCX010000104.1:0-2223 GCA_964389145.1 uncultured Candidatus Saccharibacteria bacterium | reverse complement strand
CAAGTGAGGCCGCTTCAACAGCCGCATCAACGGTTGCTCGCTACCACACTTTCGTGCACGGTGACAATGCGTTCGGAACCTATGATCTGGAGTCCGACAAACCAAAGTTGTACATTCTACCCAATGCAGTTGATTCAAACTCTCCTGCAGGACGTGTTTCGTACATCTCTTGGGCTGGTGCTTATGCAGTTAAACTTCTTAACTCAAACTGGGTTATTGAGGCCAAGTTCTCTGCTAGTTAGTCAGCATACTCAAGCCCTTTCGGGGGCTTGGGCTATGCAAGATTACTCAAGAAAGTTTGATTTAGAAATGCTTTATGAAGATCTTAAGAAGGTCAGGTCTTCTAGTGAGAAAGAAAAAATTGAAAAGATAATGTTTGATATCGTTGAGGCCGATCCTAAAACTATCAAACTAAGGGGTGAACTAATCCAGGCCATAAGACATGACGACAGAAATCATATTAAAAGGTGTCAACAGGAACTAAGACACGTCCAGGCAGAGAAATACAACAACAACATTCAACTATGAGCGACTTAACTTTCAGAACCGAACAAAAAAACGAAGTAGAGGCTGCTCCTAAGCACGAAAATGTAGAAGTGCACAGTATATCTGAGTCAAAAATTGAAGTACCTTACTTAGACTATGCCAGAGAACACGGGAATCCTTATACTGTCGATCACTTTGAACTAGGAAGCCATTGGAACGATAGAAATAATGGTTTTTCCGAAGAAATTGAAACCATTGAGAACTACCTACAACGCCAAGCGGTTGAAGGAGAGATAGATAACTCGTTAAAAGGAGTCAAAGACCGCCTAAAGGCCATAGAAAAGGTCACAAACATGGATAAGGAACACCGTTCTGTTGTTAAAATAGGTATTTTGGCCGAGTATGTAAAGTTTCTTGAAAGAACACAAGATATTAAGAAAAACATAACCAGGTATGGCAATAACTAAAGACATTAAAACAGCTAAGTCAGTTCAGGAGATGGGGAATTTGTCATTTGACACTACATACAATCTGAATACGGTACAGGCTTTGGTGTATAACCCCACAACTAGTGAAATAGATCGAATGACCCAACCTGCTTCCTCTCTTGTTTTAACAGACGGCTCACAGAAAACTCAAATAGTGGATGCTGGCGGTGAACAAGTAACGGTTACATCGGGAAAATTAGATGTAAACGCCTCGATAGATCCTGCCGGATTGGCTACAAGTGCCAAACAAGATTCTCTTTTAACCGAACTTCAATTAAAAGCAGATTTAACCGAAACTCAACCTGTTAGTTTGGCTTCTGTACCATCTCATGCTGTAACCAACGCTGGAGCTTTTGTTACTCAAGTAGATGGTGCAGCTTTAACTCAACTTCAAACGATAAACTCACTAACTCCCGCGGTCTATGATTATATTGCCCTTTCATACACAGGGGATAATTTAACAGGAGTGGTATTTAAGGTTGGTGGGGCTGGAGGAACTACAGTATCAACCTTAGTTTTGGCTTATACAGGAGCAGTTTTAGATAGTGTTACAAAAACATAATATGCTTAAATTTAATCCTTTTACGTCTAGGTTTGACATAGTGGAAACCGACCACACCAAACTTTCAAATATAGGAACCAACACCCACACACAGTTAGATACCCACTTGGCTGGAAAATTAAGTGTCCATGCCGCTACCACATCGGCAGAACTAGCAGGAGTTATCTCAGATGAGGTTGGAACTGATAAATTAGTTTTTAATACATCGCCTACGCTTGTTACTCCACTTTTGGGAACTCCCACATCAGGGACTTTAACTAATTGTACGGGACTTCCGATAGCCACGGGGGTAAGCGGATTAGGAGCGAATGTGGGAACTTTCTTGGCAACGCCATCAAGTGCTAATTTGGCAACAGCAGTTACAGGCGAAACGGGAACAGGAGCTTTGGTATTTGGTACTTCACCAACATTCACGACTTCTGTCTTGGTTCCTTATGGAACAGCTGGAGCACCAGGTATAGCATACGCATCGGATACCGATACAGGTATATTTGGATCGGCTGGCATACTCTCTTTCTCAAACGCTGGGGTAGAAACGATGCGCTTGGATGAGGTGGGAAATGTTGCTATCGGAACTACAACAACCGCAGGGAGAGTTTTTGCTGTTGCGGGGTATCAACCAGCGAATGTGGCAACAACTCCAGGAACAGCGGCTGATGATACGATTATCGTTTCAGGAGGAATTGG
>CAYMCX010000103.1:0-2579 GCA_964389145.1 uncultured Candidatus Saccharibacteria bacterium | reverse complement strand
TTCCATATATAAGAATAGATCCAGTCATAGGGTCATTGTACAATAATCAATTAGGCTGTGATAAACTTTTAATGTATTTAGAAACTCTGCCTATGCAACCAACAGATAGTGTAAAAGGAATAGAAGAAATTCTCTACGATAAAAAACTCATTAACTCCGATCAACTTTCGGCTGTAAAATTTGAGCACGTCAACACCGGAAAAAGTATTGAAAGTATTATCAAGGAAAGAAACTACGTAAGCGGTGAGGATTTTGTTATTGCAATGGGTGAGGCTTACGGTTTTGATTATGCTCCCCTTGCTGAATCTCAAATTGATCCGAATTTACTGGAAATTATCCCCTTAACTTCTGCAAAAAAATATAATGTAGTTCCTTTTGCGCTAAGCGGTGACAAACTTGCTGTGGCAATGGTAGACCCCTTGGATCTTCAAACTGTCGAATTTATTGAACGCAAAACCGGGTACAAAGTTGTTCCTTACATCACAACAGAAAAAAGTATTGAGAGAGTTTTGGAAGAGCAGAAAGGTAAAGCAATTGGTGAAGAAATCTCTGCCGCTTTGGAAGAAATCAGCCAGACTACTTTCAAAATTGAAGAAAACCAAGGTGAGTTAAGTGATGCCACTTTAAGAGATGCCCCCATCGCCCGTATTGTAGGAATGATTTTGGAGACAGCTGTTAAGACAGGCGCATCTGACGTGCATATTGAACCAAGTGAGGAAATTTCCCGCTTAAGATACCGTGTTGACGGTGTTTTAGAAGAAAAGAGAAAGCTTCCTAAAGAAATGCACGATTCGATTATTGCCCGTATCAAGATTTTGGCAAAAATGAAGATTGATGAGAAACGAATACCCCAGGACGGTCGGTTCAAAGTTCAGGTGGGAAACACTCAAACAGACCTTAGAGTTTCAACACTTCCCACAATTTACGGCGAGAAAGTGGTTATTCGATTACTTAAGGAAGAGGGTGCTGTCTTTACCTTTAAGGATTTAGGTATGCGTGGTTTGTCTTTAAAGCGTCTTGAAGAAGCAATATTAAAGCCTAATGGAATGATATTGGTGACAGGTCCCACAGGTTCAGGTAAAACTGTTACTTTGGCCTCAGCCTTAGCTAAGTTAAATACCGTGAGAGTAAATGTTGTTACGCTTGAAGACCCCGTTGAAATTCGAGTTCCAGGTGTGAACCAGGTTCAGGTTAACCCACAGGCAGGTCTTACTTTTGCTACCGGATTAAGATCATTCTTGCGTCAGGACCCTAACATTATTATGGTGGGAGAGGTAAGAGACTCCGAAACTGCGGAACTTGCTATTCACGCATCTCTTACCGGCCACTTAGTTTTGTCTACTCTTCACACAAACTCCGCGTCAGGTGCCCTACCCAGAATGCTAGATATGGGTGTTGAAAACTTTTTGCTAGCTTCCACTATTAACGTTATTGTTGCCCAACGACTTGTACGAAAGATTTGTACAAACTGTAAAACTGAGTACGAGTGCCCCAAAGAAGTAAAGGAAGATATCCTAAGAGTTTTGGAACCAGTTCAGACTTCAAAAATAGTCCTTGCTAAAGATCCCGATATTGCAAAAGTAGTGAGTAGACTAAAGGAAGGTAAGATTTCGTTATTTAGAGGAAAAGGATGTGATAAATGTGCAAACGTTGGTTACAAAGGAAGAATTGGTATCTTTGAAGTGTTGGAAGTTAGTAACGCGATTGGTCATTTAACATTAGAGAGCAGCCCTGCAAACAAAATTGAGGCTGTCGCTGTAGAAGAAGGAATGGTAACATTATTGCAGGACGGGTACATTCGAGTTCTTGAAGGTACAACGTCATTAGAAGAAGTTATGAGAGTTACAAAGTAGTTGTAGAAGAAGAATTAAATACTGCCTATGAAACTTGATGCAACACAAATTTTAGAAAAAGCAGCTGCTTTAGGTGCAACAGACTTGCATTTAAGTGTTGGCTCCCCTCCTTATATAAGAGTTAATACCCAGCTCAAACTTTTCGAAGGTTACTCAGTTCTTACACTCGAAGATATTGAATACTTCCTATCCCAGGTTATGGACGAGGAACAGCGTACGTTACTTGAAGTAAATAAGGAGTTAGACTTTTCGATTTCACTAGGTGCTAAATCAAGATTTAGAGTAAACGCTTTTTACCAAAAGGGATATCTATCAGCAGCTCTTAGGCTTATTCCCATGATCGTTCCCAAACTTGAAGAACTTAACCTTCCGAAGGTATTAGGAGATTTGTGTGGTATGAAGCAAGGTTTGGTTTTGGTTGTAGGTCCTACAGGGCACGGTAAATCAACTACTATTGCTTCTATGTTGGAGCGTATAAATGAGACTAGAGCAGAACATATAATTACGGTTGAAGATCCTATTGAATATATTTTTACAAACAAAAAATCCTTGATAGAACAAAGAGAGATGAATTTGGATACTCACTCGTGGACAAGCGCTTTAAAGTCTATTCTGAGGCAAGACCCAAACATAGTTTTTATCGGCGAAATGCGCGACTTGGAAACAATCACCGCTGCGCTACAGATTTCTGAGACCGGTCACTTGGTATTTGCCACTCTTCACACA
>CAYMCX010000102.1:0-2582 GCA_964389145.1 uncultured Candidatus Saccharibacteria bacterium | reverse complement strand
TAGTGCTTTTTACCTCCTGTAAGTCTTTACTGGCAGCAGCCGCTCCGACTTGTTCTTTTTGGACTCTGATGTCAAAGACATGGATTCCTTCTATGAAAGGAGCTTTGAAGTGTAACCCTTGCTCAAAGTTTGCTCCTGTAACTGCACCAAACCTTGTCAGCACGCCAACGTGACCTGCCTTAATAAGTACTATTGTATTTAGTAATAGTACTATAGCAATTAGGATAATTATTGGGGTAATTATCCAAGGTCTAATTTGTTTCCAAGTTAGTTCTTCCATGTGTATCACCGCCTTTCAGGGTTTTTATTATTTCCTTTAGTAAGGGTAGTTTGTCTTCTGGTACTAAAGCGTGACTGTAGTAGTATTCGGCTGTTTTTAGAAGGTTGTTTAATCGATTTTGCTCGTGTTCCATAGATTTCTTCTACCTATTTCCGGTATGGTATGACTTTGATATTTCTCTTGGAAGAGATCCAGCTCGTCTTCGGACATAAATCTTTCCAAAATCTCTCTGCGGAACCATCGTTGTTTTTTAGATGTTGCTTTTATAATCATTATTTCCTCCAAAAGGGTTTATTTTCAGAGAAGTTTTTAATTGATTCTTCCATCTGGTTTAGGCGGATGGTGATATTGTTGTTTATTTCTTGGACGGTTTTTTCGATTGAGTCTAGTTGCTGGGGTATAGTTCGTCCATTTTCTTGTTTGGTTATTGGTGGGCTACTCACAATTGAAGTTGCTTTTCTTTCTTCTTTGGCTTTTTGGAAGGATTTGACCATTTCGTTTCTAAGGTTTACATAATCTGCGAAGGTTTTGGTTTTACCTATTAGGGCATAGGTGGCTTTTGATAAGGGGAATAGTCCTAGTTTGTAAGCGTTTTTGTAGTCTATGTTTAGGGCTTGGGCCTGTTTTGCTTTGGCGTATATTTCTTCAGTGACTGTGTGGCCTCTGAGTGTTGCCTCTTTTTTGTTTCTGATGGATGAGGGGTAGTTGTTGAAGATTTGTTTGTAGTCTTCTAAAGTATTGGCACTTCTAAGGCGGTGGAAGGTTGCCATTGAGATACTGCTTATAATAGGGTCAAACGCTTTAGCTTGGCTGTAGACCATACCGGCGTTAGCGTATTTGTGAACAGCGTCCAGGTGTTCCTGGGTGATTTTCTTTGTCATGGTTGCTCCTTTATAGACTGTTAATATTTTATGTCTACATTACCATTATACAATAGGGTGTCAATAGCTGTATTGATGTTGGTGTTGATAAAGTGTTTATTTCCCTTTCCAAACATACTTTTTCTTTCCAGTAGTGTAAGGTTCAGTATTCATAAATAACCAACCTTGAGCCTCTAAAAAGTTGGGGCTTTTACCACAGATTTTACATAAAATCATACCCATAGGAATACTCTGTACCATTTCGTAGTTTATTTCGCATTTATGTTTTTTAAATAGTCGGATCAAGAAACTCTTTTCTCTGCTAAAGTTAATATTCATAAACTAGGCAATATCCAAAGTAATATATAAGTAATTGCTATTGATAAACTAATCAATACTGCGAATTCTACAAGAAATAATATAAAAGGTTTCATAAAAAAACTTGTTTCATTATCCAGATAATAGTGCCAAATATCAGAGATACGGTGATGACCCCTACTAATATGAGGGTTACAAACATAGATAAAACTGCGGCGGTAAGAAGTTTATCAAACATCTTTTTTATTTATTAGCAGGTTACTATTATTGCATAGAAAATCTAATACTTTTTTGGGATCTGACCAAGTATTCCCACAGTTTCTACATCTCATAAAACCTGACTTAAACGTTGCCGCTTGTAAATCCTTGTGTTTACACTCTCTACTTAATCTATATTTTTTATTGTCGTTTATTAGTTGTATCATTTCTTAAATCCTTTTTCGGTTAGGGTGAATTGTCTTCCTTTAAGTTGAAAGGTTATCGATTGTTTAACTCCGTCTAGGTCGATGCCATGCTTCATAATGTTTTTAGCGTTTTTTTCGATGGCTTTTAGGGCGTGGGAGTAGGCATGGTCTTTTGATGCAAAGCCGTTCCTACGCCAGTTTGGTACAAATTCTTCAGTGCTCATAGGTTTCTACCTCCTCTCTATACTGTCCTTGTCGTTTTGATTCTGTGAGATGGTCTTGGCAAAGATCCTTTTGGACTCTATTTGTGTCTCCCAGTTCCGAATCCATAGCAATAACATCATATCTTCCTATAGCTGGTGATTTACAAAAGTTACATATTGGAATCTTTTTCATTATCATTTCCAGTTCAGATAAAGGTTTGGTGTCAGAACGACTGTCAGACGGACTGTCCATCTTAAATATTACTTCATCATTTACAGTTACTAATATGGGTAGTTGGTCTTTTAATACTTGAACAGTGCTTCTTTGTAATTGTCTGAACGATAATATAGTTGTGCCTGCCACTTTGACTGTCATAATGACATTATATACTGATTGTCAAGGTGACATTAATGTTTGAGTATGTAGGTTTTGTGTGTGATATGTGTATACGTTGTTTGTAGCGGGTTTTGGGGTGTGGGTGGTGTATATCAATAAAAAAACGAGGGGGCGTACACG
>CAYMCX010000101.1:0-2594 GCA_964389145.1 uncultured Candidatus Saccharibacteria bacterium | reverse complement strand
TTAAATAGACTTTTGTGTGGATGCACTCTTAATTTTGGATTATATCAGAAGTGGGGGAAAAATATCCGGCGGTAAACGCCGGCCACTTTTTGCTGGCGGAGGGAGTGTGACATACTTGGAACTTTTTTCTCTCAAGAGAGGATATTTAGTAAAATTCTATAAAAGGGGTTGACTTTTATTTACCACCCTGATATCCTTGTAACTATGGGAAACTTTCAGTACCAAAAATTAGGCGAAATGCTTAGACATACCAGAACAGACAGAAATGTCGGCGGGATAAAAGCTGTTGCTAGTGAAATAGGGGTAGATTACTCCAACCTTTCCAAGGTGGAAAACGGCTATATAAAACCCTCAAGGAATCTTTTGGATAAGTTGATAACCTTTTATGGGATACCGGCCTCTGAGGCTTCTCTATTATATTTTTTGGCTGGTGAGCGTGAGGGGGTGACGTTTAAATTGGAAGAAGCAAAAAAACCAACTGCACCTAATGCATACGCAGGTAATCAAGTAGCCATACCGGAAAATATTCCTGTTTTGTACGCTGGGGCGGTTTATATGGACGCAAGTCCTTTTGGTGTTGTTTTCAATTTTGCACAACAAGTCGGGCCTACCAATAACTTAGTGGTCGTGTCCAGAATTGGCATGAGCACGGAGCATGCTGAGGATTTGTGTAAAAAGACCTTGGAACTTATAGCTAAGGGTAAAGGCAAAAGAGAAACCACATCAGAAGAACCAGAAAACTCGGTAGAGAAATAAAAAGAGGGAAGATACCTTCCCCCTGTGCATTATTTATACTAACAGAGTTGCCAGTAGGTAGCAACCCACCGCCTACTGGTTTGTTTTATTTAGGGGGGGGGGCGTCGGGCGTATTTGGAACTTACTTGGTTAGTATCCACTTAAAACTAAACTAATTTTTAAAAAAAATACTATTTACTGATTAATTTGGTGGACTTACACTATAAACAACATGTCTCATTTGTTGGGTAAAACACTGTGTGCAGGTAAAAATACAGGCTTATGTGCGCCAATATCAGATGATCTCAGTTTCTTACTAACCGTTGGCGGTATTCTTGTATTTGCTGGTCTTTGGTTTTATTTTAAATATAAAGAAAAGCAGAATAATAAGTAACTACTCTCTTTCAAGTAATAAAGCTAAGTTAATATTGCCGGTAAAAGCATTAAGTATCATTTAAGATATTTGATTAATAAGCACGGTTTGTTAAAAAAATACCCGTAAACTATAATATATTAATGCAACCAAAGATCAGTTTCACAAAATGGTTATTAAAAAGACCCCTTGTGCGGTTACTACCGATACTTGCAGTGCCACTTTATAGGTTTACACAATCAAAATTTATTTTGGACGCTATATTTTCAGCAATTGTACTTATTGGCGTTACATATTTGTGGTACAGACTTGCAACATCACCAAAAGGAGCTGAATTTATGAATGAGGTGAATAAAAACGGTGGGTGGGTTGCACTCATACTTATTGGCGTGTCGATTGTTACTAATCCATTACTAGCCGTATTGTTGGGCGGCATATGGTTAATTTACGTTTATAGAAAAATACAACAGAAACCTTTGGAAGACCAAAAAGATACTGTGTAGTCACATGGATCAAATATCATATTCTGAAATACAAACAATCATTCGCAATAAGATAAATTCATTAAAAAACGATTTCTCAAGAGCTTACTGGAATTTAGATGAGCACAATATACAGATGTCACCATTTCCAATAATTATGTATGCACTATCCATAATTGATTTATTTTCTTCATACGAAGCAGGGTGGAATAGTAAAAAGGGTAAAAATCAAACGGATAGAATGGTTAATTTTTGTACTAACAGATTAAAGTATAAGGAAAGAGCAAGCAAAATTCTGATTCAAATGCACAGACATCAATTAATGCATACTAGCGAACCACGATTAATTGTAGATAAGGACACAAATATATTTTATGGTTGGTCAGTTAATCGTTCAGATCCAAACCACATGAAAGTTATAGAATATCCAACAGTAGGTGAGTCATACACTACTTGTTATTTACATTTAGGTATGTGTGAGTTAATAAAGGATATTGAAGACGCTTCAGAAGAATACATACGTGAACTGCATGCCGATGTGGCTTTACAAGCCAACTTTATATCCTGCATAGAGGAAATATTTGCAAAAAGTGCAAAAGATATAAAGATTCCCACTCAGTAATTTTCTTTGGCACAACCATTTCTACCGCTTAAAAGACGAAAAGCACACGCTCCGCGTGTGCTACAATCACGTTCCGCGGTGGAAATAGTTGGATTTTCTCTAAAGTTTGGGATACACTCCAATCGCTATGGAACTTTTGGAAAAATTTAAGAATAGTTGCTACCGCCTACAAAATCTATTCGACAAAGGAAATGATGATGTTAAATCAGATTTACTTAAATCAGCACTTTGGAACTTATCAATCAAAGATAAACAAATAGCGTCAGCACAACACAAACTACCCTATCAAGAACTAGCTAATGCTTCGAAAAGTAACGATATTGGTACATGGCGGAGGGAGTGGGATTCGAACCCACGTGTGAGTTGCCCCACGCTTGGTTTT
>CAYMCX010000100.1:0-2659 GCA_964389145.1 uncultured Candidatus Saccharibacteria bacterium | reverse complement strand
GCCTCGGCATTCTTAAGCTGTCTGTCAAAATCATGTATTTTTTCAATATCGTCTGTGCCGGCGAGATCCATGACATACAATGCCGCGGCATCCTTGTTTGAATTTGCCTCAGAGAATCCTTTATCAAGAGGATTTTCTTCACCAACCGACATATCAATGCTGTTACTCTGCGCGAAAAGACTCGCTAGAACTTTTGCCCGCCTTATAACTCTATCATCCGCGCTATCTCCACTTGCATCGCCGGGAAAATTTTCGAACATGTCTTTAGAAGCTTCGTATGTTTCTTCTACCTTCCTTCGAGTGTCTTCAATTAAGTGGGGTCGTTTGCGCATAATAAAGTCTTGCCCTGCGCCCTCCAGGATTTTGTCCACCAATTCTCCCGTAGCGAAATCTATTACGTCTCTAGAGCTAATCTCTTTATATTCTGGATTTTCTGCACTTGGCTTATTGAAATTCATATTTATAGGATAATATATTTTGAGATAATTTAAAACCGGGCTTGGGGACTAGATATTTACTATTATTGTTCTAATAGTTCCGATACAGTTACAAAAGAAAAGCCCTCTTCTTTCAAGCCGTTGATTATTTTGGGCAATGCTTCCCTGTCGGCTGCGCACGATTCTCCGCAAAGAGGGTGCATTAGAATAATTGAACCGGGCTTGGTATTTTCCAAAGTATAGCTGACGATTTTGTCGGCGTTTCCCGCGTGATACGTGTCCGGCTCAACATCCCACATTACGGTTTTGATATTGTTCTTTTTTAGATAATACGGCAGACCAAACAATTTTTTGCCATATGGCGGCCTGAAAGTAATTTCGCCCGCATATCCAGAGACGCGGATCAGCTCATTTGTCTTTTCAATCTCTTCGCGAATAAAATTCTGCGACTTGAAAACAAACCGCTCGTGAGAGTAGGAGTGATTGCCCAATTCGCTCCCCTGCAAAACAATTTCTTTCGCTTGAGTTGGATACTCCTCTAACGAGCTGCCGATTGCGTAAAAAGTTGCTTTAATATTTTTCTCGGTGAGGATTTTAAGTACTTCTGCTGTTGCCGCTCCCGGCGTATCATCAAAAGTTAAGGCGACAATTTTCTCTTCTGTGCTCGCACGGTTGACCAAATTCCCAAATACTTGAAAACTCCTAGATTTACTAAGTTCGTAAATTCCGTAGGCGGAAATTAATAAAATTGAGATTATTGTTATGACTTTTTTCATTGAAAGTAGTGTGTCGCGCACCATGTAGTTACCTCCGCCAGCTAACGGATGGCGGAAACCCACCTAAAACAAAACCGCCCAATGAATGATTGTTTTGTTTTATGTGCCCTCGGAGGGAATCGAACCCCCATTTTATCCTTAGGACGGATTTGTTCTATCCATTGAACTACGAGGGCAGAACGCATTATTTATAACTTATCTGGCTGGATTATACAATTTGCAAGGTGTAGAATTTATACATGGAAAAAGCAAATAGGTTCTCTAATAAAACCGTTGAAGGAGATCCATACGAGAAAGTGTTAGAAAAGCAGCGCGGAGGCGTAGAAGAAAGAGACGAGGAGGTAAAAAAAGTCTGCAAAAGGCTTGCCGCCGAGGGCTATCAGTTTGAAATGTCCATTCCGAATGAAAGTGAGGTAGTTTTGAAAGTTGGTGGGCGTCAATTCACATATAGCAAAAAAATTGGGACGGACGATTTAATAGAAAAGAGGATTGTTGAATTTGCTCCAAAAATTGAAAAATAGTAAAAAGTAAGCTAGTATGATTCTGCTTTCGGGGCTATGTCTCAGAGGATTGACATACGCCCACTACTCGTAAAAAGCTGACACATCTCTGTTTCTAATCCTCGCTTGGGCCTATAGTATAGCGGTAGAACGATTCCATGGCATGGAATAGGTCGGGGTTCGACTCCCCGTAGGTCCACAAAATAAAAAGGATGTGCCCTTGCGGCTTATCCTTTTTATTTTTATGATTCTGGAGACGAACACAAAATAAACCAATATAAAACAATGAAAAAAACAGAATACATCTTTAAAAGTTTAAGAAATGCGTTAGGTGTTCTCGTATATGTGTCCGGTGTTGCATTGGTAATGTTTAATATGGAGCATACCTTTGACAACGAGCCAAGCTTCCTCGTGCCAGTTCTTATGTTGCTTTTGTTCGTCACATCCGCAGCTATAACCGGATCATTAGTTTTAGGGAAGCCGATTATGCTGTATCTGGACAACCAAAAGAAAGAGGCCTTCACATTCCTTTTAGCAACTCTTGCATGGCTTGTAACATTCGCGGTTCTAATTCTAGCCTTTCTCTTTTTGTTCTAATTTTCCTAAATATCTTTAAACGCTCCCTTTACTGGGAGCCGTTTTATATCTATTATTAGTTCCGTCCCCAGGGAATATCTGGGCCTATATCTTAGAGGATCGATATATGCCCATCACTCGTAAAAAACGTGAAAGGAATACATTCCCGTTTTCCATCCTCGTTTGGGCCTATAGTTCAGCGGTAGAATCCCTCATTTGCAATGAGGAGGCGGGAGTCCGACTCTCCCTAGGTCCACAAATACAAAAGCTCAGTCTTCGTGGCTGAGCTTTTGTATTTTCTATAGGAAAAAATCGAACTATTTCATCTATTGCTATTTTGCAGAATTGTTTTATAATCCAGCCATGGGAG
>CAYMCX010000099.1:0-2689 GCA_964389145.1 uncultured Candidatus Saccharibacteria bacterium | reverse complement strand
GTCCTATTTTCAGGATAATCTTGAAATTGGAACTAAAACATACGCGCTTGTTCATAGGATTAACGACATTGAATACATCGAAGCTGTTTCTGAGTTTGAAGCATTAATATTAGAAGCAGAATTAATTAGAAAACTTCAGCCCAAATACAACATTATCCAGAAAGATGATAAGTCCTATTTATACATCGTAATTAGAAATGAGAAGTTTGATGTTGCGGGAAAAAAAGTAAATATTCCTATGGTACTAACAGCTAGGAAGCCAGATTTACTTGACAATGACACTGTTTTTGGGCCATATACAGACGGAAGTACAGCAAAATACATAGTAAAAACAATTAGAAAGATATTTCCGTTTAGGGATTGTGGTACTAGCAAATTCAATAGATATAAGAATATTGGAAAACCATGTTTGTATGGTTATATAGGTTTATGTTCCGCCCCATGCACACAAAGTATAAGTTCAGAGGATTACACAAAGGAAATAAAGCGAATAAAAAGATTTTTGTCAGGGGATAGCGCAAAAATTATAAATTCTCTGAGAAAACAGATGATTGCTGCATCAAAGGAACAGCACTTTGAGAGGGCCGCTCAATTTAGGGATATTATTCAAAAGTTTGAGTACATAAGACAAAGTTATAGATCGGCAAACAAGTACATTGAGAATCCATATTTAGTGGTTGACCTTATCGCCAAGTCTTTAGACGAGATAGTTCGAAATGTGCCTATAATTAAAAATTTCCCCGCACGAATTGAATGCTATGACATTTCAAATATTTCTGGGAAGGAAGCTGTAGGTTCCATGGTTGTTGCTACAAATGGGCGTATTGATAAAAGTGAGTACAGAAAATTTAAGATCAAATTAAAAGATGCTCCTGATGATTTTATGATGATGCGCGAGGTATTAGAAAGAAGGGTGAAAAACGATTGGCCGGTTCCTGATCTTATAGTTTTAGATGGCGGAAAAGGTCAACTTTCCACTATCTTAGAGTTATTTGAAAAATTGAGCATAGATATTCCTGTTGTTGGGTTAGCCAAACGTTTTGAAACAATTGTTTACCGCGATTCTATAGGTTTTCATGAGGTGTCACTTCCAAGGGATAACGATGGGTTGAAGCTAATAATCAGATTACGCGACGAGGCCCACAGATTTGCACAAAAGTATCATCACCAACTACGCCTTAGAAAAATTACAGACAGGTAATTGGTTATTTTCCTCTATGTTTGTATAATTTAATAGTGAAGTCCTTTTTGAAGTCTTTTGTATTTGCCTATATCTCCGTTTATGTGACTCAGCTAGTTATTCATGGGTACTATTTTGATGTAGCCGCTAAAATGCTTCTTGTTTTGGCTCTAACTTTGATCTCATTATTTGCCCGTCCGCTGCTTAAAATGTTATCTTTGCCAACAGGCGGTATCGGGTACTTTATTATCAATTTTATTCTGACATTCGTAACAATATATTTACTGACAATTTTTATACCAAACTTTGGTTTTCTTGCTACAACAACGCAAAATTTGAATATTTTTGGTATTATGCTACCATCTAAGCACTTAACCGCATGGTGGGCGGGCGTTGCTTCAGCAGCGTTTTATTGTGTAACTGTTCAGTTTTTACATTGGCTAGGTGCCGGAAAGAAATAGACCTTGGGTGATTTGGTATGAATCTAATTGTTATTAGTCAAATATTGCAGATGATACTCTGCGTTGCCCTTGTTTTATTGATATTAGTGCAGTCAAAAGGTCAAGGTTTATCAAGCTCTTTCTCAGGTTCCATTGGGTTTTACAGATCCAGACGTGGTTTAGAAAAAGGGATTTTCATTTTTACAATATTCTCGGCAGTTTTACTTGCGGCTAATTCCCTAGTAATTGTTCTCCTTTCATAGCATCAGAAATGAATCCTTCAAATTTAGATCTCAAAAACGAACTAAGCCAGCACTATGGCCGATATGTCGTTGAAGGTGGTGTGCCTTTGGTTGGGACTGTAAAGCTTTCGGGTGCCAGAAACTCCGTTATTAAACTTATTCCCGCTGCAATGTTTTCAAACGAAGATGTCGTTTTAGAAAATGTTCCCAGAGTTATTGATGTTTTTACTCTTGTTGATCTTATTATAGAAATGGGTGGAAAAGCCGAATGGGTTTCTACTCATAGGTTATTACTAAACGGGGCGGGATTAAATAAATACGAGATCCCCTCAGACTCTGGTGTTTACTACAGAGTGGCTACATTAATGGCAGCTCCCCTGGTCTACAGATTTGGTAAAGCTGTAATTCCCAGAAGTTTGGATACACGAGCCGGTTTCCAACCAATAAACAGATGGATGGAAACGTGGAAAGGTTTAGGTTTTAAGGTTACAGAAAGCCCAGATTTACTAATAATCGAGTCAGAAACGTTAAAAGGAACTGATATTAGCTTTAAAATCAGTACGCACAGTGGAACTGACAATGCAATTATGTCGGCACTATTTGTACCTGGTGAAACAATTATCAACAACGCGGCCGAGGAATCTGAAATTGAAGACTTGATTGAATTTGTGAATCAACTAGGGGGTGATGTGGAAAGAGTAGAGCCTAGAAGAATTAAGGTTATCGGTAAGAATGTTTTTAGAGGGACTCGTTTTGAGATTCAGCCTGACAAAAATGAGGCGATTGCTTTTGCTACTGCGGCGCTTGCCACAAACGGTAATATTTCA
>CAYMCX010000098.1:0-2774 GCA_964389145.1 uncultured Candidatus Saccharibacteria bacterium | reverse complement strand
GGTTCCTGGGATTTCTTCCAATGGGGGCGCTAATCTCAAACAAATCCTCTTCGACCTTACCTAAAACTAAGGCGGTGTATTCCTTTTCTACTTCCCTAAGTTTAAACTGCTTTTGTAACGCTGTGAAAGCATCTTCGTTTTTAGCAACTAAAAGAACGCCTGACGTATCTTTATCCAATCTGTGTACCAAACCTCCCCGTAACTTAAATTCAGATAACTCCAGCGCAAAAGATTCTTCAAGGGTATCTGCTTCAGGCTCATCCTGACTTTCTTCCATAGAAGAACTAAGTAAGTTTTGAACTGTAACATCCCCGGTCGTTTGGGAATTATTTACTACAAGTCCTGACGGCTTGTTAATAACAATAATATGGGGATCTTCGAAAATTACATCAAGTTTCATAAATATACGCAGGAATTGGCTATCTTCTTAGGAAGAAAACATACTAGCACGAATTATAGCTTTTGAGGCGTTAAAAAGTTCTTCACTTCTTCCACAATCTTGTCGGGGGTAATCTCTGATTTGATTAAATATCCGGCTGCACCTAAGCTAAAACAATCATTTATAACCTTTTCTGCACCTAAATTGGTAAGGAGTATCACTGGTTTATCTTTTAGAGCTTCATTTGCCTTAACTTTTTTGAGTACGTTAACCCCATCGCTCCCGGGCAAGATTATATCTAACAAGAGAATATCCCATGCAATGTCGAATGCTTTCTGTAAACCAGAACTTCCGTCCCCTGCTTCTATTACTTCAAACCCTTCGTCACGCAAAATCTCAGCATAAACTGCTCTAATATCTGCCTCATCTTCAATTATTAGGACTTTTTGATTCATATATCATACCTCCCAAGTATATCCCAAACATTCAAATAAAGAATGTTAAAAAGAGATATATTGTCTACTACACAACCGTCTCTCAAGCGACTAACGAGGTTTGGAAATCCCCCAACAAGGAGAAGTCCCATACCTACATAATCATACCACCTCTTTGGATACTTCTTTATATATAAGACTATAAGCAATACAAGGATAAACAGGGTTAATAAAACAAATATTCCCGTATCAAAATATCTTGAGAAGATATAGTTGCAATTAAGCATTAGGAGCGTGATCAAAACAGGTGGTGGCCTCTGGATATGCCTCTAAACGGGCTTTATCTATTGGCTTTCCACACACTTCACACGTACCGTACTTACCTATTTTAAGCTGACCAAGGGCTTTTCTCACCTGGATATGGACTTTTTCCAGAGCATTTCTTCGTAAATCGTTCCATTCCTTGTGGGTGTCTTCTAAAATGGCCTCATCCATTAACTCGGAATTTCCGTCCTCACGGCCACTCTGCAAATAGGGATCTTCTTGCATAAGAATTTTCTGTTCTGCTCTAAGTCTTTTTCTTTTGTGCAAAAGCTGATTTCTAATCTTGTTCAGAAAGTCAACCGGAAGAGTTGGTTTTATCATGCTTTTTCTTTCTCTTAAATAAATATTAGCTAGGCTAATGATAAACAAGAAGACGTAAAAAATCAAATACGGTTTTTCTCGAAAGTACGCGAAAAGAACCAATATTGTGAGCATTAACAATATCGAGAAAGTATACCCGGATTTTACTATCGTGCTTTTTATTCTTGTGAAGCTAATTACAGCTACAAGCCCCAATCCAAAAACCGGAAGATACGAAAATTGCTTTGAGATTGCTATATAAACCAGTAACGGAAGCAAAATACCTGTGTACAATGCAATAATAAAGATATCTAGTATCCTAAATTGCGACCATTTCCATATTTGAGTCAGTGACAAAACAGCCAAAAATACAAAACCTGAGACTACTAATATATTTACCTTTAGTAAAGTTGCAGTACAAGCGGCGGTTAAGAAAAAGAGATCAAATATCTTTTCCTCGTCAAATCCTTCTTTTTTGCCAAGTCTCCATAAAAAGAAAGAATATAATAGGTAACCCACAACGATAGCAGGAACCATAAGCGGAACTACAAATCCATATATTTCTATTGAGCTTGGAATATTCATCTTGATCTAGGCCTTAGAAACGTAATCGCCGTTTCTAGTATCTATTTTCACCATATCACCGATTTTTACAAAGGTAGGTACACGAACAGTAGCTCCGTTATTTAAAGTAGCTTCTTTTAGTACATTAGAAACAGTATTACCCTTAAACCCGGGTTCGGTGTAGGTAACTTCAAATACTAAACTGATGGGTAAATCTACAGAAACAGGGCGATCCTCAAAGTACATTACAATTACATTCTCGCCTTCCATCAAAAATCTGGAAGACTCCCCTATTACGTCCTCTGGAATTGCCACTTGTTCGTAAGTATCAGGATCCATGAAAACGTATTTGTTGTTTTCTTTATACAAGTATTGAGCGTTTTTCCTTGAAATGTCAGCCTCTTCCACTTTTGCGGATCCCAGGTACCCCTTTTCCAACACAGCACCTGTAACCAGATTTCGGGCTTTTACCTTTACAGTAGCGCCAGAACGGGCGGTTTTGGTGTGTTCGTACTTAACAACGAGGTATGGAAACTCACCTTCTTTGAATATTTTTCCTGTTTTTAAATCCGTGGCTAAAAACATATCGAGGTATTATATCAGAGGGACTCAATTAAACAGTTTTTATTTGGCCAAAAGTCGGCTATAATGGCGGAGCTGACTGCGCAAAGCAGATACGGGCCGTGGTGGCGGAATGGCATACGCGGTGGTCTCAAAAACCACTGGGGATTATCCCTGTGAGAGTTCGACTCTCTCCCACGGCACCAATAAAA
>CAYMCX010000097.1:0-2777 GCA_964389145.1 uncultured Candidatus Saccharibacteria bacterium | reverse complement strand
CGAATCTACATAAACCTATGCATAAATCAAAAGACGAGAAGAAAGTAAACCTAATAAAATGGGGCGATAAGATGGACTACTTTGAGTTCAAGTCGCCAAATGATTTACAAAAAGGAATGGCATGGTTTCAATCCGAACTTGCCCAATCCCGCCAAGAATGGCAAGAAGAGCAAAACAGGGTAATAAATTCTGGTCGTAAACTCTTTCAGGAAGGTCAGAAGGCTGAAAGGGAGAGGATTATTGGGGAAGTGGAGAAATTAGATGAAATTGCAACTATAAATGCTCCAATCCATTTTGAAGACCCCGATTTTTTTAAATCGGGAATATCTTATGATGTTAGTGATTTTCGTTTAGTACGAAAGGACGACATCCTCCGCATCCTGAAAGGAGAAAAATGACTAACTTAGATACCATCAAAACCGAAGCAGTTAAGAGGTTTGAGGAGAAGTTTTGCTTTGTTGGGGATTCTGGGAAATATCACTTGCTATCAGACTGGACGCCCCATTACAGCGAAGAGCCAATTGCAGAAGACATAAAAGAATTCATATTATCTGAAATAGACCGGGCGGTGGTGGAAGCCAAACTAGAAGCGGCTGAAGAAATATGGCAAGCCATTGATGCGGGGTTTGAGAAATTCAAGATAGATGTGGCGATGAGACCAATAATTAATAAATACAATGACGACCTCCTCCAAAAGTTATCTACCTTGAAAGAAAAATGACCGACTTAAAAGAAAAAATACTAGATATATTATGTGAAGGCGAAACTGGTAATAAGCCAGACTATGCTAGGTTTATGCGGGAAATTAAGTCTGGCACGGCAGATAAAATAGTTTCTTTAATCTCTCAAGCGGTAACAAAAGAACGGGAGGAGATAAAGGAGTGGGCAGGGATAAATACTACTTGGGAGGAAATAAAAACAATGAGTGGAGCCGAACTTGGTAGACTAGTTATTAGTCAAACTAGTTTATGGAATTATTTAGAAAGTAAAACTGAAAACAAATGAGAACACGCCAAGTAAAAACAATGACAGTGGGAGAAAAAAAGATATACGACTTGTATTCTAATAAGAATTATTGGGTTCCGATGTCAGAAAGGGATTTGGCAAAAGTAATAGGTTTTAATCATTCATACATTAGCAGAGTTAAAAAATTCCTTTTTATTAAGGGTTATCTTGATGAATACGGCAGACCAACTAAAAAGGTAGAAGAAGACGATTATTTTCCCGAAAAAACGTATTCACCATAAATTATGAAACCTAACCCCAACACTACCAAGGGAAAGGAGAAAAATGAAATATTTAATTAGTCAAATGGATATAGACTGGTCACATAGCCGCTTTGAAAATAAAGGCGGTTGGGGTGAGTATAAAACCAGAAAGGGGTATATCGGACTGTGGGACAGGAATGTTTATAAATTCATTTGGTTCAAAATAGTTAAAAGATGTATGGATAAATACGCATACATTTGTGAAAGAAGGGGGAACTTTCTAAGCCCTTATTGGACAGGGTCGATTAAGCCAGTATTACCCCTGCACCCACAAAAAAACAAGGGTGACTATTATGGCAAAATTTAGAACAAAATTTCAATCATTAAAACAAGACTGGGAGACACCTGAAAATATTTTTGTTCCATTGAATGATGAATTTCAATTTAATCTCGATGTGTGTGCCAATGAAAAAAACCACAAATGCCATGTATATTTTTCTGAACAAAATAATGGACTTGAAAAGTTCTGGGGGGACAATATTTGTTGGATGAACCCCCCTTTTGGGAAGCAGGGGAAGTGGGTAAAAAAGGCCTACGAAGAATCTTTGAGGGGAGCAACGGTTGTGTGTTTGCTTCCAGCAAGAACAAACACAAATTGGTGGCACGATTACTGCATGAGGGGAAAAATTAGATTTATTCGGGGAAGACCAAAGTTTGTGGGGGCGAAACATGGTTTACCGCAACCATTGGCAATAGTTATCTTTAGAAAAAATGGATAATAAACTCAACTTCCCCAAACCCAAGGGACAGAATACAGATAACAGCAAAAAGATAATTCTGGATTTGTGCGGAGGAACGGGAAGCTGGTCACGGCCATACAACGAGGCTGGATATGATGTGAGAGTAATTACCTTACCAGATCACGACATCCGTTTATTTCAAACCCCCACAATATCCATCTACGGTGTTTTAGCGGCCCCCCCCTGCACCATGTTCAGCTACGCCAGAACAAAAGCAAAGAAGCCTAGAGATTTATGGGAAGGTATGGAAATTGTGCAAGCCTGTTTGAGAATAATTTGGGGACTCCAATATAAACCCGTTTCAGACACAGCTAAATACACAAAGTTAAAGTTTTGGGCATTGGAAAATCCCAATGGACTACTGAAACATTTTCTCGGCAAGCCCGCATTTGAATTTAATCCTTACGATTTCGGAGACCAGTACCAAAAACATACCCACCTTTGGGGGTGGTTCAATGAGCCGATAAAAAAACCAGTGGAGCTTGATGCTAGATTGAAAAAATTGCACTTGACCAATAGCCAGCCACTACCAAAATTTGACCGTCTGAAAACAAAAGAGATTCACGGTGAATTTTACGGAAAGTTTGACCGACAAACCAGACGGGCCATTACTCCCGCAGGTTTTGCAAAAGCTTTCATGGAGGCTAACCCATGACCAAACCCAAGGGACAGAATATGAATATAGATAAGGATAAAAAGCTGTTTATTGCTAAAATTAAGGCTATCAGGAAGCTGGTAGAGGACTGGGAAGAGAAGCTCCCAACCGTCT
>CAYMCX010000096.1:2348-2886 GCA_964389145.1 uncultured Candidatus Saccharibacteria bacterium | reverse complement strand
GGGCTTGCAGAGCCTTGTGTATCCGGTGCGGTGACTCATAAAAGACGCTTGCCCGCTTAGACGCCGCGATTTCTTTAAACAACGTCTCCCGCCCTTTTTTGAGCGGCAAAAAGCCGTAAAAGGTAAAGTTGAGATTGTTACCCCTCCGTCCTTTATTGTAAAACGCGATGACCCGAATACACTCCGAAATCTTGCTGCCGCGCACCCCCGAAAATTAAATATCGGAGCGGCAATCGCTTTTGGAGCTCTTGTTACCGACGAAAATTACAGAAAAATAGCTTTAGGAGAGTTTAATATGATCACGCCCGAAAATGGTATGAAACCTCACTTCATACATCCGCAAAAAGACGTTTACTCTTTTGTTGAAACGGACTTACTTGTCGACATCGCAAAACAAAATGATATGTCAGTTCATGGGCACACTTTAGTGTATGCAAAAAGCAATCCTCAATGGATAACAGATTCCCCAAAAGAAGAGTTGCAAAAAATAATGGTAGACCACATTACAACTATCGTTAACCATTACAAAGGAAGGGTA
>CAYMCX010000096.1:962-2338 GCA_964389145.1 uncultured Candidatus Saccharibacteria bacterium | reverse complement strand
ACGAGGCTATGGGAGAAGAATATATAGATATTGCTTTTAAAGCTGCCCATGAAGCTGACCCGGAAGCAATACTTTACCTTAATGATTACGGTCTTGAACGCGACGGCAACAGATGGGACGCTATCATAGGCTTAGTTGAAAGACTTAAAGCCAGGGGAGTACCCATCGACGGTGTCGGGTTTGAATCGCATATATATGCAGACGGAGATTACAGTGACTCGGCCGTATTGCGAAAACACATGCAAAAACTTGCGGAACTGGGACTCAAGGTCCGAATATCAGAAATAGATGTCGTGGGAGATGATCCTGAAGAACAAAGCAACCAGTATGTGTTAGCTTTAGACGCCTGCCTACGCGAACCTAACTGTACCGGTTACTCTACGTGGGGAATCACCGATCTTCTTGGTTCTACTACTGCATCTGACAGATACCCTCTTAGGTACGGTTCAAGCTTACTTTTTGATACGGATTTGAGACCTAAACCTGCCTATTTCGCGCTTCAGGAAAGACTCAAGCAAAGATATTAGACTCCACAACTTTTAAATTAGTTACCTTTACAACCTGGGTAAGAGTAGCGTTTTAGACCTAACACTCACCCCCGCACCACCTAAAAATGGAACAATACTTTTATAAATGAGGGATAAGGCGGTCGTTATAATACTTACCATACTGCTTCTCACCGTTAGTCTGGCGTTTGCGTATTACTATGGAACCCAAAAAGGAAGATCGGGTTCAGCTATATCCCCACCTCCGGCATCTCCCCAGCTACAGCAGCAAGAACAGGCAGTGATACCCGAGCCCAACGTACCCGAAACTCCGACCCCAACCCCCGCACCGGCCTCAAATATACCAGCAGGTTGGAAAACCTACACAAACACACAATACGGATTTGAAATTTCTTACCCGGCTTCATACAACGCCCTTAGCGATTCAAATAACCTGTATGGATACCCTAACGGAGTAGTTCTTTTTTACGGCGGTGGTCAGTCTTATGACCTTGTAATAGAGTCTTGGAGCACACAATCAGCGTACGAAGATAAGTACAGAAACCAACCTAATCTTACGGTAAAAAAGATTGGTTCCATGTATATCACTTTAATCAACACCAATCTTGAGCCGGAGGTGGATCAAATAATAGAGACCTTTACAGCGCTTTGATCCTAAATTTAAAGGCTGTTTGTAGGAGGTGAAAAGATGCCAAAAGGCAAAGTAGCGTACATTAGTTACGCTCTTTTTGTTATTATCTTGGCTGCGTTTATTGCCAAAGGTTTTTTGCCAAAAGGTGTAAGTGAGGAGCTTGAGGAGGGAGTCGTCTCGGAAGTCGAGGATCTTCTTCCTAGTGGCGAAGAAGGCTCACCCAAACAGATTAGAGGCTC
>CAYMCX010000096.1:0-947 GCA_964389145.1 uncultured Candidatus Saccharibacteria bacterium | reverse complement strand
AATCAGACAAGCGAACTAGCTTGTTCCGAGGGAATTGTTTCTACAGGGGGCTGTCCTGCACCTAATATGGGTGGCTGCCGTATCATGCCGGGTTCAGAAACGGACATGATTACGTGGCATTACGATCGGGGAGGAGATCCGTTCTCCGAAGAGAACATATTATATGCAAGTCAGGCGTGCAACTCTATTCCCGGTGGTGTTTGGGCAGAGGAAGACTGATGGGAGGTAAAAGATATTGAGTTGTTAAATTCGAACTGAAGTGTGGTTGTTGTGGCTTGATTCAATAAACTCAATAAAAAGACTATCTATTAGTATCTGTTAGGTTGTAATAGTGGGATCGGATCGAACATCGGCAAGAATCTTATCGATTAACTCTTCGGGGGTAGTGTTGGGACTGTAATTCACATCCAAATCCTGAGCTATAGCTTTTAATTTTTCCAGTGCACGTGGGCTTCCGTCATCTGCCAGCGATTGCAGAAATGAGAGACTTGGGCGTCCGTGTTCGTCACGCCAGTCTTTGATGTCCTCGGCTTTATCTTTAGTATTTCCATTAATATCTTTTTGTTGCATTTTTTTTAATAATTTAAGTTAAACATCGTGGTTCGACATTGAAATTATACCAGAAATGCGATGAGATACCCGGAAAAGGGCTTACCGCCGGAAGGAGAACCCACTGAAAAGACGTTTTTTGTAATATCCCGTTCTTGAACTCTCCGCAATGTTGACATGCTTTAAATGCTCGTACATACTTTAATGGTATTGGAAAATCCAAAAACATATGTTTAAAAAATACGGGTTTTTCGTAACCATTTTTAGTTTCTTTTTACTTTTCTCAACAAGAGCAAATGCAGCTACTTACTATGTATCCACTAAAGGATCTGATTCAAACCCGGGTACTATAACCCAGCCTTGGAGAACAATTCAGCAAGCTGCCAATACTCTGGCGC
>CAYMCX010000095.1:2088-2950 GCA_964389145.1 uncultured Candidatus Saccharibacteria bacterium | reverse complement strand
CGATGTGCTCCACCAAAAGCAAACTAGAGAAATATGGAACCTGTTTTTCCCTCTTAACTATTTTCCCACCAAACATTTTTAAAATAAATTTTTCGTGGGTGCCGTTGCTTGTAAAAAATATGTGGGGCTGCAAAAGTATTAATACCCCATGCGGACGATCTTCATCTACTAGTGTGACATAATCCACATCTTTCATGTGACTGACTACCTCGGCACGTATATCCTGACCTATCAGCGGGTATCCCAAGCCTTTAAGACGACTCTCACTGACGTCACTTGTGATTCCAACAACCAATATATCCCCCTTTGCTTTAGCTTCTGCCAGATAACGGCAGTGTCCGGGGTTTAAAAGGTCATATGTTCCTGTTGTGAACACGATTTTTTTATTTTGTTTATGAAGTTTTTTGGAAAGACTTTGCAAATTCTCAAAGTCCGTAATTTTTTTAGATCTATTCTTATAGTTTTTTTCTTTACGCGTTCGCATAGCAAGTGTAATCGGCTATTTTTCCGGGTTCTCTGTACTTTCCGGATTATCTGTCTGGGGGCGTGTCCAGCTTGAAAAATCACAGTCAGGGTATCTGCTACAACCATAAAAGATTCGGCTTTTAACTTTTTTCACAATCACTTCACCTTCGCTACATTTGGGACACTTCATACCTATCTTTTCCAAATAAGGTTTTGTTGTTTTACATTTAGGATAGTTACTACAAGCAAGGAATTTACCAAATCTACCTGTTTTTAGAATCATAATTCCATCTGCGCAGTTCTCGCACTTCCCAAAGTCAGTAATTTCCTGGCCGTTTTCGTCAGTAACCGTATCTTCCACCAATGCTGAAAGCATTAAACAAGCCTTGTCTATGAT
>CAYMCX010000095.1:0-2078 GCA_964389145.1 uncultured Candidatus Saccharibacteria bacterium | reverse complement strand
CACCAATGGTTTGGCAAATTTGCACTCCGGATAACCCGAGCAACTCAAAAACTTACCATATTTTCCAAGTTTAAAGATTAAAACCTTTCCGCAATCGGGGCATTTCTCATCGCTTTCCCCAAGGTTAGTAACATCTGTTTTCTTAAGCGTCTCCTCTTTTTCTGCCAATTCTTTAATAAAAGGTAAGTAGAACTCCCTTATGACAGGAACCCACTCTTTTTCACCGTTTGCTATCGCGTCCAAATCTTCCTCCATATCAGCGGTGAATTTGTAATCCACAATATTAGGAAAATGGTTTAGTAAAAGATCGCTTACTACAAAGGCTACATCGGTAGGAACAAAAGCTCTTCCGTCCCTAGCCACATAACCTCTCTGTTGAATTGTAGAAATAGTTGGAGCATATGTGGAAGGTCTCCCAATACCAAGCTCCTCTAAAGCTTTAATTAAAGTAGCATCGGTGTACCTACCGGGAGGCTGCGTAAAATGCTGATCAAGCTTTAAGTAGTTATTTGTGACAGGCTCGCCTTCAGTAAATTCCGGAAGCTCGTTTATTGCTTCAGGATCTTCTTCCAATTCCATATATCTATCAACGGCCAACCACCCGTCAAATTTCACAACAGAACCCGAAGCTTTAAATACGTAATCGCTTTTAGAACGAATAGATAGTGAAGTTTGATCGTAAATTGCCGGAAGCATCTGGCACTCTAAAGTTCTTTTCCAAATCAAAGAGTAAACTTTTAACTCCTCGGCACTTAAATCTTTCATTTCTGCAGGTTCTGAGGTTAAATTTGTAGGTCTTATTGCCTCGTGAGCTTCCTGGGCGTTCTTAGTCTGTGTTTTATAAACGATTCCAGCCTCTGGCAAAAACTTTTTACCAAACTTTTTACCAATATAGTCACGGGTTGTTTCAACAAACTGGGGAGATAGAGTCAAAGAGTCTGTTCTATGGTATGTGATGTATCCTTGTTCAAAAAGTTTTTGAGCCGCTTGCATGGTTTTCTTTGCCGGAAAACCGAATACATTTGCTGCAGACTGCTGAAGTGTGGAAGTCTTAAAAGGAGACGAAGGTTTTCTCTGTCTCTCCGTTTTTTTAATAGAATCGACATTAAATGAGTCACTTTTTAGTTCGGATTCGATTTTCTTCGCTTCCCGGTCGCTTGTTATTTTTAACTTTTTTTCACCTTTGTCACTTAACGCGGCGACAACTTTACCTTCATTTTTGTTTTCAAATTCTCCCTCAATAGACCAGTACTCCTCAGGCTTAAACGCCTTTCTTTCCCGCTCTCTTTCGACAATTAGACGAACGGCAACGCTTTGAACTCTTCCTGCAGAAAGACCGTACCGTACCTTTTTCCACAATAATGGGGACAATTTATATCCAACAAGTCTGTCTAGTACCCTTCTTGCCTGCTGAGCCGACACCAAATTTGTATCCAAAGTACCGGGTTTGTTAAATGCTTCCTCAATTGCACTCTTTGTAAGTTCGTGAAAAACTACCCTCCCAAATTCTAATTTTCCGGTTTTCTTCTTAGAACCCTTTTCCTGGAGAAGCTCTTTAAGATGCCAGGCAATCGCCTCCCCTTCTCTATCAGGGTCTGTCGCCAAAACTACTAAATCAGTTTCTTTTGCCAACTTTTTAAGCTCAGTTAATATCTTTTTTCCTTTGTCAGGAACAACATACTCAGGTTCAAAGTCATGATCCACATCAACCCCCAACCCACTTTTGGGTAAATCACGGATGTGACCCATTGAGGCCTTAATCGTATAATCTTTGCCTAATATTCCACTTAATGTTTTTGCTTTTGTCGGAGATTCGACTATAACTAACCTATTCATACATACCATTCCTAACCAAATTGTTACTGTTGCCGCGGGAGAAAAGAACAATTTCTATCAGGGGCATACAGGAAAGAGTATATCACAGCTATTTAGCTACCCCTTCAAAATCTTTAAACCAAATATCAAGAAGCTCCCTCGCAATAGGTGCCGCGTCATCAGAACCGCCGCCGCCACCTTCCAAAAAAACTGTTAGTGCTATCGTTGCATTATCAAAAGGTCCAAATACACTAAGCCATGCG
>CAYMCX010000094.1:0-2996 GCA_964389145.1 uncultured Candidatus Saccharibacteria bacterium | reverse complement strand
GGTGGGACAAATTAACCCGGGACAGGTTCGGGCCTTAGTGCTTAGGTTCTCCACAGGAAACATAACTTAGTTGATAGATTTTACCTACCTTTCTATGAAACAATCCCCTGTTTTAAAGGGGTTAGAAAGAAAACCAGTTAATTAACAGACCATCTTTAACAGCTGTAAGTGTGAGTGGTCCATTATTACGTGTTCCGGAGACACCAAAACAACTTAAGGAAGGTAGCTTATGCCACGATTAAAAACTTCTACGCGGAGTCTTAATACCAACTATTGTAGTCGCTCCCGTAGTCCCAAGTTGAGTAGGAGCTATCGTCGTAGTTAGAATATGAGTAACTACTTGGCGTGCTGTAGTAACTTGGCGTACTCCAACCACTACTGTAAGTGTAGTTAGATCTAGGACTGTAGTAAGAGCTATTATAACGAGGCTGACTACTACTGTAAGAATAGTTGTCGTAGTTGTAGTAGTTTGGGGATGTTCTGTAATACCCGCTCACATAGGTGCCATTACTGCGATAGTAGCCATTTACATAGTATGAATATGCATAGGCAACCGAACTCGTGTTTAGAAAAAGGATACCGGATATTAGTATGGTTATTAGCAATTTTTTCAATTTTTTCACCCCCAAACCCCGTTAATTAGGTAAAAACTGTAGTTAACTTAATTAACTATACCTATAGTATTACGCGCTAAAACACAAGTCAAATTCAAGGTTAGTTTCCTTGACAAACCCCCTTCAGTTATTTAGCTGTACGTTGTTAGCCACTATCTAGAAACTTAAATAGTTATCGGGGCAAGATCTCTCCGTGATAGTGGCACGGGGAGATTTTTTGTACCCAGAAAGGCAAGAGTACTATGAGCGACTTTGTATCAATTTTAGATATTTTGAGGGATAGAACACTCACCAAGCCAAAAGACAAACGGGCGGTAGTGGCGGAATTGATTGCCATACAAATGCTCAGGAAAAGGACAAGAGAAAGGGGGTTAACAGATGACCTGGAAAATGCCCGTACCCACAGATTTAAATAGATTTTTTGGTAATGACACCCTAGCGTTACTTGTATTCGAGAGGTTGCTTATACGGGCAAGAATTCAAGATGAAACAGTTGACTTTGCAAGTAGTCCGACATTTCTTATGCGCGGACAATCAGTATGTGGGTATAGAGAGTTGGCTAAGATGTACAAACGCGACTGGAAAACAATCAAAAGGTGCCTCTATAAACTCCAAAACAAGTATATGAGAGTGGTACTCAGACCAACCCCAAAAGGTACCGTGGTTACAATCAAAAACTTTGATGAGGTTATAAAAATGGAGGTTGGAGCGGAACACAATAGGGTACCTAACAAGATTGTTAAGAATAATAAATTATATAAAACAGCACCTTATAAGGAAGATAGCTGTATAACCGAAAGGAAAATAGATGTATGGAAGAAAACAACGACTTAATTGATTTACTATTTGATCCCGGGTATGTTTCCGGTGTATCGACTGGGTTTTTAGAAGTAGACAAAATATCTGGAGGGCTCAAGAAGGGGCAATTAATTGTACTCGCAGGATCTGCCGGTATGGGTAAAAGCATACTTGGGCTTACCATACTTGTGAATGTAGCAAAGTCAGGGGTACCCACCCTTTACTTTGACCTGGAAAACGGCAAGGAGGAGAGTTTTAGACGCATATTACAGGGTTGGTATGGCCTGTCACCGGATTTTTTCCGAGATAGTAAGAACAAGAAAGCGACTGAGAAAATGCTTAGCGAGATAGATGCTAACTTAGATTACTGGGGCACAGACGAACTTTTAGAATTCGGATACCTCAAAGATGGTTGGCAAACATTAGAAAAAATCATTAGGGCTGGGGGTAGGGAGAAGAAGTACAAACCAAGGGTAATTGTAATTGACCCATTACAAGCATTAGAGACTTCAACCGAGCCTGGAAAGGCTTTACTTGAACAAGGAGAGATAATTAAACACTTCAAGGAATTGGCGCAAAAGTTAAACATCACGATTGTAGTTTGTCACCACCTTCGAAAAGGACAGTATACCGGAGGGGATTATATCGCGAGTTTAGATGACTTGGGAGAGATTAAATACCGGGTTCCCACCCTTGAAGACTTAAAAGGATCATCAAAAATAGGCGATTTTGCACAATGTGTGTGGGGACTTGTTAGAACAAAAGACTCTAACAACAAAGAGAACAGATCCCGAAGCCTGCTTAGGATACTCAAAAACCGAAATGGTTTAAGTGGGGATATAGGGCTTTACTTTGATGAAGACAAGCTGTGTTTCAAAGACAGGCCTGTTATCGATTTCGGTCAGTTTGATAATACTTTATTATCTGAAAGTTTTCATTGTAGTTAATTTAAGGGGGGGGGGTATCCCCCACTACTAAGTTATGAAATGTAAACATATCAAAGTCAACGGAAGTAAGTGCAACGCCAAAGCTATGACTGGAAGCGACTCGTGTTTTAGACACTCTTGTGACACAAAACAACAGGCAATCGAAGCCTCCATAATAGGGGGATTAAACAGACGAAACTATCAAAAGTACGGAGATAAGCTACAGCTCAATAACTTAGACGACATAAAATCATTGATAGCCAATTGTATAAACAAGATATGGACAGGGGAAATGTCATCGCAAAATCCTGCCGGAAGTATAGGCTATCTCGCGCGAGTTTTGCTAGAAATACAGAAAGTAGACAGCGGGGTTATTGGTACACAACAGGGTGAAGACCAGAAGAAGTTGCACGTGTTACTGGACGACGAAAGGGTTAAATATGGTATTTAGAAAAAATACAGACGTAGTAAAGTCTTAGCCTTAACTAGTCATAGAATAACTTCAATAGGAACGCTATTTTTTGTTTTTTCCTTAATTATTTGAGCTATGCGGTATAGCTCTATCCATTCCTCAAGAGTCATGCTTAATTGATACACCTCAAATATGAAAAGAAAATGAAATATTTCAGATAAGTAGTAGAATATGGCTTACTTGAGC
>CAYMCX010000093.1:0-3012 GCA_964389145.1 uncultured Candidatus Saccharibacteria bacterium | reverse complement strand
TTTCCGGAGTTTGATAAAACTACAGTTCTTGCATCCTGATCAAAAGAGATGACGTTTCCAACATACAAAAACAAAGCCTGTCGAGTGGTTTTCTGACGCGGCTCAGTAGTCATTTTGGGTCTGGGAAGTAATTCAGTTTTGGGAAAAAACATGTTGAAAAGAAAAAATGTTAGTAGCACAAAAAAAACTAATACTAATATACTGATACCAAACACTGAGGCTTTCTTAGGCATTAAGGAATTATACACATGAAAAAAGTATCAAAGCAATAGGTGCTAAAAGTAGAAAAAGCAAAGCGAGGGTGATGCGCGCAGCTTCGAACAAGCTGCGCGCCACGCTCACCATGTTAACCCATCCCAAGGAACCATAAACTCTTGAATCGGGGAGATTTTTCCAAAGTAAACTAACTTTCCATCGAGAACCATAATCACAAAAACAGTTCTCAAGTTACTCGGGTAGTCCCACGCCATCGTGGATCTCTCGTCTTCAAAAAATCGGGTACCGATTGGGGATGGTGCGTACATTACGCCCCAGGTGCGGACGCCGCGTATCTCAACCGTGGAAGTCGAATCCACGATGATCGATAAACGGCCAACACCGTATTCGTCGGAATACTCAGGAACGGAATATAAAACGACCTCACTACCGTCCTCGTTTATCAGGACGACCTCGCCCCTGCCATCCATGGCGAGGTGCATCATAGTTTGGACGTAACCCTCTGCCACCGCCATCGGTACTATTCCTACAGGGTTTGATCCCACCCTGGGCCCATGTCCCATGTTGTTAATCGTAACTTCCCCAGCAAAAAGCGTCGGGATCGGTGTTACCGTTGGGGTATTTGTTGCAGTCGGTACGGCTGTCCTGGTCGGTGTATTCGTTGCAGTCGGGGTTGGCACTGGCGTTTCCGTCAAAGTAGGTGTAGACGTGCTAGTCGCAGTTGCAGTCGGCAATGCTGTGCGAGCAGGTACAACCAACTCCACACCCTGATCCGGGATGTACACGGGGCTGGAATTTCTGCTCAAAGCAGGAACAACACCCCAAGCTACAACCACGATCAATAATGCCATCATCGCAACCACAAACAACATCCACACGCTTACCCTCTGCTGCGGTACATGTTGAGTCTTCATCTCTCTCTCTCCTTGACAATACAGAGAACTAGTCTGTACGTCTCCATTAGTTATCCAAATTATAGCAATTTTCCGCGAAAAAGAAAATATTATAGGTTATGTGGTAAAATGCCGCGTATATGAGAATATGCTGCAGCAACAACAAGAATTACTGGTTTTTGACTAGAATACATTCCTTCCCAAAAGAAGAGCAATTAGCGTCTAAGCAGTAAGTTAACAGCGTATCTCTTATCTGGGCTTTCGTAAACAGATCTTTACCACTATCCGCATATTGGGTAGCATCCCCAAAGAAAAAAGCAGTTTGTTCCGGTGTGCAATCAATTTTAATGTTCTCCAAAGAAGCAGGGAAGTTACCACCTATGGGCATTCCAAAAACTACAGATAATGATTTACTATCAACATCTATTTTTGAAATATACAAACGCGCGTATGAGAACTGCCAATTCCATCTGCCCAGTTTATTTATAAATCCGTTTAGATTCTTACCCTCCGACCACGCTACGTAGTTATCTGCAGCCCTGTTTTTCGGATTAAATTCAAACAAAGGAACTGAACTAGTAACGTCAAGTCCTTTATTCACACTACTAAACGCTGACTCCTCAGATGAATTTTTATCTACAATGAAGGGTTTGAAGTATACAAAATAGGCAGCAGCGATTACGACCAAAAACAATATAGAAAACAGTGCAAAAATTTTACGTTTCATAATGCAGTTAAATTCTAAAACAGTTTTAGATAATACTCCACTAGCTGCGGACCAAACAGCAGGGCAACAATACTTCCAAGAATCAAAAACGGACCAAAGGGCACGGTATCCTTCATACCTTTAATCTTTAGTAATACAAGAGGCAAAGAAAATGCTGCGCCGAAAACAAATCCTAAAAATATACCTAAAAGGTTGTGAGGGAAATCATTGAACAACCCGATCAAAAGTCCCAGTAAAATATCCCCACCGCCCATTCCTCGACCTTTTGTAATGTAAACCAAAAACCAAAAGAATAACGCAATAAGCAAAGCGCTTAACACCTGGATACCATAGGTTTTTAAAATATAAACCGCCTGTACATTCCAATACCCAACGTTTAAAAGGTAACGACCTAACGTATCGTTTTTCAACCTAAAATAAAACTCAACTAAAGCGTAAACCCGGGATAACACACCAAACAAAAATAAGAACACGATCGCGGGGATAATTACTTTAGTTGGCACCAAATAATATTTAGCGTCCGCCAAAAATAGAATTATAAAAAAGGAAAACATTACAACCAGTAGAAAGAAATAAATATTAAAACCCTTGGAAATATATAAAGCCCCAGCAAAAGCAATACCTGTTATTAATTCAGAAATTGGATACCAAAAAGAAAGTTTTGTCGAACAAGACCTACATTTACCCCGATTTAAGGTAAATGAGAGCAGGGGAATAAGATCCGGGAAATTTAATAATTTCCCACACTTGTCGCAATGAGACCTGCCAAACAAAAACGATTCTCCCGAAACACTTCTATCGGCAATAACATTTAGAAACGATCCCGCAAACAAACCGGATAGAAATAGAAATACATAGTAGGTTAGCTCCATAGAAAAATTATACATAAAAACATATGGGTGGGATATAACCCACCCACATGAACTCTGTTCTGCAATCCTAGACAGCGACTAAAGAACAGTTAATGAAGTACCTACTTCGTAAACTGCAGGAGCGTTTCCACCGTCAGTACTCATTTTAAGAGTATTGTCAGTTGATTCTAATACTGCATTGATTTCGTAAGTAGTAACCGTAGAACCAAACGTGTACACGTATTCAACAAGATTCACGGTAGCGTTTGTGGGATCAACCGGAAGAGTAGGTAAGTATTTTGATAGACCTACTTTTCCTGGTTGT
>CAYMCX010000092.1:0-3073 GCA_964389145.1 uncultured Candidatus Saccharibacteria bacterium | reverse complement strand
CTTTGCAGGTCATAAAGGCAATCGAGGATTTTTATTGTAACCACAATTCAAACGTTCATAGAGGGCTTCACACACTAAGTGAGGAAGCAACAGACATGTACGAAGGTGCACGTAAGAAGGTGGCCTCGTTTATAGGTGCTACTGCTCCTGAAGAAGTGATTTTTACTAAGGGTACGACAGATTCACTTAATGTTGTTGCTTATGAATATGGCCTTGATAGGTTAAAAAAAGGTGATGTGGTTTTAACTACAGATGCTGAACACCACAGTAACCTTGTCCCCTGGCAGGTTGTTGCTAAAAGAGCAGGTGCAAAACTTGAATTTATAGAAGTTGGCGAAAACGGCGATTTTAGCATTCAAGATTTTAAAAAGAAGCTTAATAAAAATGTAAAAATTATAGCCATGTCACACGCTTCAAACGTTTTAGGAACAATATTTCCCGTAAAGGAAATTACAAGTGCTGTAGCCGATTTTGTGCGGGCGGAAAAGATTGTAGATCGACCTATTGTTGTTGTAGATGGCGCGCAGGCAGTTCCTCATATTCCTGTAAACGTGGAAAGTCTTGGGTGCGATTTTTATGCTTTTTCTGGACACAAAATGCTTGGTCCAACAGGAATTGGTGTTTTATGGGGCAAACGCGAGCTACTTGACTCAATGGAGCCTTACGAATACGGCGGCGGTATGATAAAAGAAGTTACCAGGGAGACTGCGACTTGGGCAGAGCTTCCCGAGAAGTTTGAGGCCGGTACTCCTGATATTTCAGGTGCTGTGGGGTTAGGTTCTGCAGCAGATTACTTGACTTCCTTTGGTATGGATAATGTACGAAAGCATGAGGTTGCACTTAGTAAGTATGCTTTGGAAACTCTATCAAAAAATATTGAGGGTATTAGAATATTAGGACCAATGGATCCGGAAAAAAGAACCGGACTTGTAGCATTTACCGTTACGGGAATTCATCCGCATGACATGGCAGCAGTTCTAGATTCTGAGGGAGTCGCTGTTAGATCAGGGCATCACTGCTGTATGCCGCTTCATACTAAACTTGGACTTCCCGGCACAACAAGAGCCAGCTACTACATTTACAATACAACCGAGGATATAGATAGATTAGTTAAGGGAATCCAAAAAGCTGTAAGTATGTTAAGGTAATTTCTTATGAACACAGATTATCTATACAGAGAAGAATTAATGGATATTTACAAAAACTCTACCAGCAAAGGTCATTTAGACCACCCTACTGTGGAGGTAACAGAGCAGAATCCGGTTTGTGGAGATCAGCTTACCCTCCAATTACAGATTGAGGGTAATAAAATAGTTGATGCTAAGTTTGATGGTATGGCTTGTGCGGTCAGTGTTATTTCGTCTTCATATCTTCTTAAAAGCTTGATCGGGAAGACTGTAACGGACGCCAAACTAATAACCAAAGACCAGCTTTTAGAAATGATCGGTCTTAATCTCACTACAAGTAGAATAAAATGTGCAACTTTAATTTTGGAGGCTTTGCATAATGCAATCTCAAAAATCGAAATCAAAAAATAATATAGAAGTAACTAAAGAATCTAATTTGGGGGAGCTTGTGATTAAGTATCCGCAAACTGCCGAAATATTATTGGACTACGGATTACATTGTGTAGGGTGTTTTGCCAACACATTTGATACTATTGAGGCGGGAGCGAAAGTTCACGGAATGAGCGACGAAGACATTTCTGAAATGGTTGAACGTTTAAATGAGGTAGTTACTTTTGATGAATAAATTTTAAAGGGGGTGCTTTCTTAGTGGGTAATAATATAAAAAAGATAGTTGTTGATCGAAAGGCGTGTATAGGCGCTGCTACTTGTGTTGTAGTTTCTCCTGATGGTTTTGAATTAGACGGGGAAAACATTGCTGTTGTAAAAGCGGGGGCCCAGTCAAGAAGTGACGATGAACTCCTGATGGCAGCTCAGTCATGTCCTACTGCGGCAATAAGTTTGTATGATGATCAGGGTAATAAAATTTTTCCAAAGGAGTAGATAGATGAAATATCAAATATCGTCAGATAACATGCAAATTTCGGAGAGTATGAAGGAACTCGCCATTTCAAAGTTGTCTAAGATTGATCACCGTTTCGCAAGCATCCCGGAAGGTTCTAAGTCGACAAGAATAGTTATGAATACCGCTCCCGTAGAGCAGTTTGAAGTCAAAATAGAACTTGATCTGGATGGGGAACACTTTTTTACCAATGAAATTAACTTTACTTTAGAGACCGCTTTAGTCTTAGCAGTTGAGGAATTAGACAGGTTGATCGAGAAGTCACGATTTGGTTCTAAGAATTGGGAAGAGAAGCGAGAATCTAAAAGATTCCAACCAGATGAGATATAACTAAATAGAATTTGGAAGACGATGTAGTATAATAGCGATTATCTAGCCGTTAGGGGTGTTTAGCTCAGTTGGTAGAGCAAGCGTCTTATACACGCTCGGTTCCTGGTTCGAGTCCAGGCACACCCACCATCTTTTATAGAATTCCGAGTTCAGTCTTTTCTTCGTTTACTACTTTATCAATATACTGTAAGTATCTTTCGGTTGTAGAAATTCTCTTGTGGCCTGCAATCTTAGAAAGGTGAACCATACTTGTTCCCTGTGATAGGTGATGGGCAACAAAGGTATGTCTTAAGTCGTTAACCTTTGCATTTTCTACACCGGCTGCTTTGTAATATCTTTCGATTGTAGATCTGATGTTTCTTACCAATAATGATTTACCTGTTTTAGTAATAAACAAGTGTTTGGCATCTTTGTGAGAAGGTCTTTCTTTGTTTAAGTAGTTATTGATAGCTTCAACAACAGCTTTGTTCAAAGGAATATTTCTAGAATCCTTGTTTGTTCTTCCGGGAATATGCAAAGTTCCTTCTTCAACAGTTATTTTAACGTGTTCCATTTGAATATCTGCTAATTCTGAAATCATGACGCCGGTTTGTAAAAGCACTTCTATAATGGCGTAGCTTCTAACATCTTCTTTAGCAGCATCTCTTAAAGCCCTGTACTCCATTTTAGATAGAATTCTAGGAGCTTTAATATCTACTTTAGGATGTCTCAAAAG
>CAYMCX010000091.1:0-3094 GCA_964389145.1 uncultured Candidatus Saccharibacteria bacterium | reverse complement strand
TGAGTTAACAAACTATTTTACGACAGATATGGATCCTAAAGTTGCAAAATACTTGGGCCTGTAACTTTTTTTCCTCAACCTATTGTAAACACTCCAGTAATTTCATTATACTTAACTCTATGGCAGCACCTTGGCAGGCACCCCCTGTAGAAAATTTGATTGATTACGAAAAATACGAAACGCCTTTGCAACCTAACTTGCGTCAGCAGGAAAAAATAATAGCGTGCTTTGAGCGGGACGATGCCCGTTTACTAAGAACTTCTGAGGTGTCGGTTTCCCGTGCAGAAGCACAGTCTTTTTATGGAAAACTTGCCAAGAATAGAATATCTCCAGAAAGAGTCAGCAATTTTTTAAAACATATTAAAAGCCCCGTTCCCTACCTGGAGGAAAGTTCAGTTTATCTTTACGAGGACATGAGTGGTTATGAGAATTTTAGGCATATACAGGCTTTTATATCTGTAGGTAATAGCGCTGCTCTTGAGCGCGGCAGGGTGGATAAGAATGCTTTTCATAATCGGGAAAATGTTGACTTCGAGGATTTAGAAGGTTTTTTGGAAAAATATCCTGAACCTTCGGCTTTTGAGAAAAAGATACAACCATTATTGGATCTAATTGAGTCCGAGAACGGTTTTAGAAAAAGGTTGGCTTACGAAGATTCTTTAAGGGTTTTCATGCGTATGACCTACGGAAAGAGATACGAATATTGGGAGCAGTATAAAATGCTTCAGAAAGAGGCGGAAAATGGATATTCGGGAGAAAAGTTTGATAGTGAGAGTGAAGACACCCGACGGGAAAAACCTCCCATAACTATGAGTCTAATTAGTGAAGGTTCCGTTCCCAGAACACCCTTAAAGGAACAGTCAATTGCACCGGCTGTAGCGAGGAAGGCGGAGATTGAGCGTGATGCCGAAGATAACAAAAGAATGTTCCTGCTTAAACAAATGATGCGTAGTATGGGAAAGGTACCCTTAGTGATTGCCAATGAAACAGAATTGCGGTTCTACAGTATCCCTGTGAAACCGGATATTTCGGACGAAGAGTCTTACGGTATTTTAGTATCACTTGCTCGTGAATATGCTAGAGCGAATTCTATCGATAGTGCTGGAGATTTAGAAAAAGCCTTAAGAAAGATTGTAAATCCCAGTGACTTGGAGGAAAGTTCTAATGATTCTAAAGAATCTAAACCCGTTTCCCAAGAGGAATTTGATACTAAGAACAGTATATTCAGGCTTTTGATTGAGCACCTTAAAGATGTAAAGTATTTTGAACAGCTGCGAAGAGAATCATTAAAACAGGAATCTTGACGGAGGCTTAATGGTGGGTGATCCAGGAATCGAACCTGGGACCTCATCCTTATCAGAGATGCGCTCTAACCAACTGAGCTAATCACCCGCAATTCAGACTGAAAAATAGCATATAGCTTACTGCTACGCAATATTAACACATACCTATCACACTTTTAAAGCTTTTCTAATGTGCGCCAGTGCTTTAGAGGTCTTGGCAATATTTATCCAACCGGGGCTAGGCTTAGTCTTGCTCTTAAGAATTTTTATTTCTACCTCATCTCCATCCTTTATTTCGTAATCAAGTTTTACCATTTGTTTGTTTACAAATCCCCCAATACAGCTGTGTCCCAGTTTAGTGTGCACTGCGTAGGCAAAATCTATTATTGTGGAGCCTTTTTGTAATTCTATAATGTCGCCTTTTGGTGTAAATGCGTACACAAACTTACTAAAAGGTGTTTGAGGATTATATCCTGCCAGTTCCTTTTCCATATAGAGAAAATGCATATCCTTAAACCAGAACGGGCTTTCTTTTGTATATTTTCTAAACTTTTCTGCCGCCCCTAATTTTGAATCTTTATCACCGATTTTATACAATAAGTGCGATGCGGGGCCGTATTCTGCCTTTTCGTGCATATCTTGTGTTCGAATTTGCACTTCTGCCCATACGTCCCTGGAAAATTTGAAAACATTGTGGATAGATTGGTATCCCGTGTGTCTCGGATTTTGTATGTAATCGTCTCTGGTTGATTCTATACTTTCTAAAAGACCAAGCAGAAGTTGTTCGACAATGTAACACTGTTCGATTGTATCTACAGTAATACGCATTGCCGCAATATCGTAGATATTTGAATAGTTTTTGCCTGGATCCTCTCCCTTACTAAGTAAATAGATAGATTTTCTGTAAATACCGTATAAATGTTTTGTTCGAAAGTATATTTTAGCTTTTATACCGTGTTCTTCTAGGATCGACTCGATTACGTGCTGTGTCTCTTCCAAAGCTCTCCTTACTTTAGGAACTTTTCTTGACATTACCCATTCCAAACGTGAGTACTCCCCCGGATTTAATATTTTAAACGCCAAATTTTCTAACTGAACGGCTAGCCTGCTCATTCCTATTATTCTTGCGAGGGGAGAGTAGAAATATAAAGCCTTCTGTGCATTGAGAATACGTTTTTCTTTTGGTAGGGCGAATGCTGTTTCCAAATTATCCACTTTATCTGCCAGACGAATAACCAATATGCGAACGTCCGCGGCCATATTTATGTAAGCTTGCATAATATATTTTTCGTTTAAATCTGCCGGTCGTACTACCGTGGAAGCAACCGCTGTGTTGGAAAGTTTTTGGTAACCTTTTACCATTTCTAATATTTCATCCCCAAATCTCTTCTTAATTTCCGGTTCTACGGCATTTGAAAACTCCAAAGATTGGTGTAATATCGCGGCAATTAGTATGGTTTCGTCTGTTATACCTAGATTGCGCAGTTTTTCGTACACTCTAAATGTGTGTTCGTAATAATTCTCTCCGGAGGCTCTTTTGTGGCCTTCGTGTAACTGTATGGCAAATTCCTTTGCTTTTTTGATTAAATCGTCTCTTGACATGGTTTTTTGATCGTGATAACTTACTCCCACGGAATGGAAAGTGGAAAATCACTCTTCTTTTAGACGAAGCTCTGATGTTCCTTTTTAACTAGATACAAGATTATATATCAATTACGCTGAAAAGTCTGTTAAGATTTTGGCATTTTAGTTGTACTTACGGACCTGAACGCTAAACGCTTAAATAGGTCCTTGTTGGGGCCTGTAGCTTA
>CAYMCX010000090.1:2240-3137 GCA_964389145.1 uncultured Candidatus Saccharibacteria bacterium | reverse complement strand
TCCGGTATAGCTTTAAATTTAACTATTAGACCGCTAACTGCTTTGTCCCAGGGGTATCCAGCTCGAATAAAACTAAAAAAGAAAGCGATATTAAAAATTATCCAAGAAGTGTTTGTTAACACAGATGGAACTAAACCATGTTGTGAAATCCCGTAAATAATCGCCAAAAGCGATACAGCAATATAAGCAAAGTGCGGACCTGCCAGATATAAAAAATTGCCTGATTCTTCTGCCTTCGAAGTTACAACAAATTTAGCCTTAATACCTAGCACCGACGATATAACTGCCTTAATAAAAACGTAAAATGAACCTACAGAAAGCTGCGCAGCTCTGTAAGTTATGGTATTTCCTGTAGAAAGCATCAACAAGTGGATGGTAGAAAACATAAAAGGGAAAAAATACAGCATAAAGTCGTTAGTATCTGCTTTTACCGGCAAGATCCCTGAAAATAAAACAACAACAGGAATTAGTGCATCTATCAGCACAATAAAACCATTTAAATAGTAACTAGATGAATATAAATACTGAATCTTTTGACCGATTGTGAGTCCCCTCTTAAAAATGGGGTTGTGCTTAAACATTATCTCCGAAGAACCTCTGGCCCATCTAAATTGTTGCAATACATAATTTCCTAAATTATGGGGGCTTAAGCCTTCAGCTAATACTTCTGGAATATAAATAGATCTCCAACCTTTCTCGTGCATTTTGAGGGAGGCTAAAAAATCCTCAGCAATGTTGTCCTCAGGGATTCCATTAATACTTTCCAAAGCTGTACGTCTTATTACAGCGTTTGTACCGCACCAAAAAGTGGCATTCATTCTGTTCTTACCTCTACAAATAGGCCCAAAGAAAAGCTCTTGCTGCTCCCAGGAGCTTTGGGTGAGATAGTTTTTTGCA
>CAYMCX010000090.1:1303-2230 GCA_964389145.1 uncultured Candidatus Saccharibacteria bacterium | reverse complement strand
TGAGTTAAAAAACTGTTATCGGAATTAGCATAAAATTGAGGGGTCTGAACGATTGCCATCTTCTCATCTTCAAAATACCCCATTGTCTTGGACAAAAAGTCTTTATGCGGTACATGGTCAGCATCAAAAACCGCAAAGTACGGGGCAGTAGTCTGAGTTAATCCATTATTTATATTTCCGGCCTTTGCTCCTTTATTTACCAAGCGGGTGATTGGTGTTGCCCCATATTTAAGCGCCAACGCATCAATATCTTTCCAATTGGAAACATTTCTGGATCCCCCATCGTTTAGAACAAACACTCTATAATTTTTATAATTCATCGAGGTAGCCGCTTTAATTGTTTTTTCAACAATCTTTTCGGGCTCCCCACAGACAGTAATAAAAACATCGACAAACGGCTGTTCCTGCAAAGTATCAAGCTTCTTAACCTCGGGTTTTCTTTGATCCCAAATTGTATAAATATACCCAAAGGCTTGCCACACATGGTAAATTTCCCCTAAAACAAGCAAACCATACAGTACGGGGTTTCCGGCGTTGTTAATGTTTAGCCACCACGTGAAATAAAGCAAAATAGAAAAGCTAGTCAAAAGCATAAAAATCTTAGAAACATGTATGTTTGCAGAAATTATCTCTTTGGTTGTCATTTGTTGGGTTTTACTCACAGCTAAATTCGTCCGTACAAATTAATAAGTTTATCGTGGTACAGAGCCATGCCAAACCATACCCAGTTTTGAGAGTAGTAGCCGATCTCACTTCTAAAATCCTCAATATCCGAATCGTAAAGCGGGGCAATTTTTGAGTTATAGATTTGTTCTCCAATATCAGGTTCAATGATTTCGAAATAGGAAAGCACACTCCCATTCATGCTGTCGGCTTCATAATCTACAACAGGTGTTCCGTCGTGAGTTTAACTAGCTAATAATTTGT
>CAYMCX010000090.1:0-1293 GCA_964389145.1 uncultured Candidatus Saccharibacteria bacterium | reverse complement strand
GTTCCACTTCCAGTCCATAGACACACGCCAGATCACTCTAAAAGCATCGTCGGAGAAGTGAGTAGTTTTATCACCGTGAATTGGGGGAACAATCTCACCTGTAGCAGTATCAATGCCCGCCCAGTCAGGCGGTATATTTGCACTTTTTTCTAAACCCAAAGCGCTTTCTGTTGCCAATGCCAAAACCTTGTATGAAGTGTCTTTAAGTTTTAACCAGGGATGCGAAGGATCGACTTGCGCAAAAATCGGATATGCGGCGAATGAAAAATACGATGGATTTATTGTAGGAATTTCCTCGTCCTTAGCCCAGTTTCCGGCAAGCATATAATATTCGCCGTTTAACTCCAGCACTTCGCTGTCCCATATATCGTCTAGTAAGTTTTGTGCATATGTTAAATAATAGGGGTCATTCCAACGTTTATGTGCAAAAATAACGGCGAGTGCAATATCCTGATCAGCGTCTGAAGCCGAATTCATTCCGCCCTCCTCTACCAAAACATCCCACTTTCCTTCAGCATTCTTACCCCACTTCCAAGCAAACAGATCATCGTTTGGTCTTTTTGCCAGGTTGTTATTTGTCCATTTCAAAACTCTGTCAAAAGTTTCCTTATCATCCATCCATACAGAACGAAGCAATGCGTATGACTGTCCCTCAGACGTAGTTAAATAATCCCTGGATCGATCAATCACACGCCCGTCTTTCTGAATCTTATCTCTATAAGCAATCCAAAGGTTTTCTATACTTTGGTAAGGATATGTTTTTATGAAAACTATGTCTTCCTGAATTTTTGCTGGGGAAGTTGGCCGTAGAAAGCTAAAAGGCTTAACTCTCCTAACTGCAATCAAAATAAACAGCAAAACTAAGATAAATATAAAATTAACAATCGTTATAGTATTCTTTTTCGTTTCCATAAATTATCTCTCCATGGTGTGCCCATCAGGCAACAAAAAAGATTATAAGTATTATATCGATAATTATCAATACTTTATTTTTGGGAGAGTGATATTAGTGTTTAACGTAAATTGTAAAATCTTTGCTTGATAATACAACGCCACTCGCGTTTCTAGCTATAAATGTAACCTTGTAGGGACCGGAATCATTCCAAATCCAAGTATCAAAATTTATCTTAGCCTGTTTAAACTTTCCGGAATTTTCCATTTCGGTCTCCCCTCTCGAGTCAACATTATAATAACCAATGTACTCATCCGGACTTAGGTCCTTAATATAAAATTTCAATTTCTTCTCTCCGGATATCGTGGAACCATCTTTTGGATTTTCCAAAATAATTTGAT
>CAYMCX010000089.1:0-3170 GCA_964389145.1 uncultured Candidatus Saccharibacteria bacterium | reverse complement strand
AAACAGAGGCTACTACTAGAGAGCGACACAGAAAGTATTGATACATAAGGGTAGAATAAACATACGTCGTACAAGATGTCTTATGCGACGTTAAGGGGGAGGGGGTGGCCTTGCGGGTTCGGATAAAATTTTATATGACCCCCACCAATTGCTCACAGATTTTTAGACCTAAATGAAACGATAAATGGTACACAATGCCTAGAATACCGAGAACTGTTGAAAAAGAAGGATATTAAGTTACTTCAGTCATACCTCCCCGGTTTTAGGAGGAGTGGCACCCAGGTTAAAAGAAATCTTTTCAGAGATAGCATTTACTATCTTCTTAGAAGACGAGGACTATCCCACAAGCTAGCTAACACTTTGATAGGTGAGTGGGGGTATGATGTTTTTAAAGATGGCGCAGAGGGTAGAAAGTACGAGAGACGCTTTGAAGACTTTACTCACAACAGAATAACTAAGTAACCCTTTGCCAGACAACTTCATAGCTGGATGGCAAATATTCAACACCTACATACTCATATATTCTAGACCCAGTTACTTCTTCCAGTAACTACGGGAGGAATGTTTATATAAACATTCATTGAATGTTAAACCGCCTTTCTCCCGAGGGCGGTTTTTTATTTCTAATGAGTAAAGATAGTAAGCCAATAAAAGTAAATATTAAGCCTTATGTTGTGGACGATAAATCTATGGCGCTGTACCTGAAGCAACTTGCAAGTTTTTTAATTGAATTACAGAAAGAAGGCGTTTTTAATGGAAAAACCAAATAATGACAGCAAATTACTTACTAATTGGATTCCTTTCCCCAGAAAGATTGCTAGTGATTATAAAAACGGTTTGATAAGTAGAGCTGAGTATTTACTTTATTGTCACACGAGGTTGCAGTGTAATCCCTATGGCATAGCCACAGTACATCTTGAATCGTTGAGAGATGATGTCTTTGGTTCGGTCGGTTCAAAGAAAACTGTCACAATAAACTATGTTAACCAGTTACTTTTATCGCTACGAAATAAGAGGTATATCTATTACAAGAACCGTTCTGGTAGAACAGGTTCTTTTGAAGTCCGCTTTGATGATTTTTACAGTCCTGATGGCAAATACCTCGGTATTCAACATCTATTTAGTGGACCTATAACTAACAAGAAGGCAGACTCCCAAAACATTTTTAATACAGAGGTTACTATTCAGGTTGAGGAAGAAAAACAGAGGTTAGAACTGGGTAATAATATTGACACAAAAACTAGTCATTTACCCCGTGCAAACAACATAAACAGGGGTTATAATAATGATACCGATAATGAAAATAAGATAGAAAATACTGATATATCGGTTTCTAATAAAAAGGGAGATACACTCAGAGATAAGGCCGATAAACCGTACTGTTGCCGTAAACCTATAGGAGGGTTCAAACCGCAGTCGTATGAGACCAATGTTGCCCTCGAGGTTGCAACTGAAGTGGGTGACGACTGTATGGACAGGTATCTGGCGCTTATTAGAGAGGGAAAGTTTGGAGTACTTGAGAAAGCCTATGGGGAGTATCAAGAAAGTGATACCTCAGGGGTCGACAACAAAGCTGGGTATCTAAACACAATAATAATGAGATTACTTAAAGAGCAAATATCGAAAAGTATGAAGGTCTAACCTTATGTATGGACTAGAAGAACTAAAACCAAAAACAGGAACTATCTTAAAAGCTATATGTTACAAAAGGGTTTCTACGGCGAGACAAGCTCTAACAGGGCACAGTTTGGTTGTTCAAGATGAGCTGTTTCAAAGCTTCGTAAAACAAAATAGTATTTCCATTGTTAAAACATTTGAGGACTCTGGAAAGAGTGCTAGAGATTTAGATAGACCGGATATGGAAGAGCTGCTCGATTACTGTGACGAACACTCTGAATCCGTAGACATTGTACTTGTACAAGATTCAAGTAGGTTGGCAAGGAATGTAGCTAACCATTTAGCAATAAAGGCTTTTCTCAAAAAACGAAAAATAAAACTGATTCCACTAGATGGGTATTATGGTGACACAGACGAAGGGGAGTTTTTAGATGTTATCGTTGCGGCAGTAAACCAACTTGAGTCTAGAAGGACAGGGAAAAAGACAAAAAGGATAATGCTTTCCTTAGCTCAGAGGGGGTTGAAACCCGGAAAAAGTCCTATTGGATACCTAAACTCCTACAAAAAGGATACCCCAATCTACCCAGACCCCGAAAGGAAGCCCTTTATCGTAATAGCTTATGAACTTTGGTTGTCAGGTAACTATTCCGTTCACAAGATTGCGGATGTCTTGTATGAAAAGGGTTTTAGGAACGAAACTGGGGGCAAAGTATATAAAAATACAGTCACAAATATCCTAAAAAACATACTTTACTCTGGAGGGCTACTTTATGATGGCGTAGTATATGAAAAAGCGGCTCATGAACCAATCATACCCTTTGATTGGTATGCCAAGTCATTGCTTATGTTTGAGAAAAAGAATAAAGGTGCTCACAGAGATAGAAAATATGTAACTCTCTTATCAGGATATGCCCATTGTTTGAAATGCGGCAAACAAATGTTCGGTGAATACCACCAAAAAGGTAATTACTATAGATGCCATAGCTGTTCCAGGACTTATGTTTCCCTCGAGAAAGCAGATGATAAGGTCGCCGATTTCTTTAATGGCGCTGTATTTACCGAGGAAGCCTTAGATGAGCTTAGAAGTGTTTTATACGAAGTTAAGAAAGAACAAGGTTCCGGTGTTCCTGGACAGATTAAAGCCTTGAAAATCAGAAAAGATGCTTTGGATAAGAAAATGCGCGTGATTGAAGACAAGCTGTTCTCAGGCGACGAATTGGTGGACACAGACCGGCTTAAGGATAGATACAAGCCGCTAAAGGAAGAGCTTAAACAAGTTGTGTCACAGATTAAAGACTTGGATAAACCTTCAACTAACTTAAAAGACTCTGAAATAGAGAAAATAATCAATGGCTTGAGGCATATCGGAGACCTTTATGATGCAATGAGTAAACAACAAAGAAAGCAGTTTCTACGATTTTTTATTACAAAAGCGTTTTTAGAAAAAGAGCGAATAATGACCAGTTTTGAGCTTGTACCAGAGTTTGAAGCTTTAGTTACAAGAGATTTGGTTCGTATAAGGTCTAATTGGCTCCCCCGGGTGGATTCGAACC
>CAYMCX010000088.1:272-3207 GCA_964389145.1 uncultured Candidatus Saccharibacteria bacterium | reverse complement strand
CAGGTTCCCTGCAACCGTGTCCTGCGGAGATATTTAAGTAGCAGATTTTCAATGAGCTAAAGTAAGGCGATTGCCATAACTTTATGAGCTCATGATAATGCTATAGGTCACTATTTACTTGATTGATTCTGAGTAATCCTGAGGTGGTAAAAATAGTCTATGTCAGAAGTAAACCCTTACCTTTGACTGATCTGATCATCTTTGGAAAGCTGTGCTCTTCAAACTTATTTCTTAAATTGGATATCACTTTGTCTATCGCCTGGTCACTGTAGCGATCTTCCCAGTCTTTCCCCCATATCGTGCGGGCAACGGTGTCTCTATCTACAACTCTCCCCTCGTTAGCACTTAGCAAATTAAACACAAATAGCTCCTGTCCCGTAAGAAAAGCCTTAAACCCATGAGCAGCTTTCCCCTCCTTTACTTCTAAGACATCCTTATTCTTCTCAATAAAGTACTTAAAAAGAACGTTTATTGGCTCGTATTTGTTTGTTGGCATTTTTTTTAAAAGTCCTGTTCCAGTTAAAAAAGTTGTAGGAGCAGAATCCTCTCCCAAGCTCTTCAGAGAAGCAGGAAGAAACCCGCTTACTATTCTTCTAAATCTCAGATCGAGTATATCTTCCCCTATTAAACTGTATCTTTCCCCGGCACCGCGAGCTTTTATAAACGCTTTCTCAAAGGTTTCATCTTTTAATGCTTTATTTGTAATAATCCTCAAAACAGAGGGGTCTCCGGCACTTGCCTCAACTACCTGTTTAGCAAACTCGGGACTAAATTTGTACTCATTCCAAGTTTCCTGATTCTTAATAAGCCGTAAAGCTGACTTTTCATCAAAAAGCACATCTTTACCCCACACGATATTTTCAATAAAGATGGGTGCAAGCCTTTGAAGCTCCTCAACTGCGCCCTCGTCAAATTCGGCATCCGATATAAAAAGGAAGGAAACACTCATTGGAGTAGTTTTCTTTATGGAATAAACGCTTTCGGCAAGCTCGTGTGCCTCAACGTTCCCGGAGTAAAAGTATGAGGAATTATCTAAGACTAAGGTTATCGAAAAAGACTGTTCACGCGTGAAAAACCCCACACAACCAAGAAAATCTCCTGCGTTTATCTCCTCTTTAGCTAGTATTTCTTGAATAAAATCCGAGCATACCTTGGGAAGAGTTTTCCCATAATGCGTTTGAATAAAGGAAAAGCACTCTCTGTACGCGCTGTCTGCCGACGAGACAAATACAGATAGGTCCAAGAAAAAATAAACGTGCTTTGGATTGTAACCTGGAAACAAACTCGCGTTATCCATGAGGTATTTTAGCTCCGAAAAATTTCCCGATCCTCTAAATGCAACTAAATTAACGCTCACATTAGAATAATTTTTGAGAATAATGCTGTTCCAAAGACTAGTTAACACTTCGTCTGAAGCTGGAGGATCTAATAGTTTGGACATTGTTTTAATGATATATGAGAATAAAGTTTATTTAAAGGTTAATGCACTATGGTGTTCTCTTCTTCGAATCTTTTCATTTGAGAAAAAACCTCTTCTTCGTGTAGCGACACATCAAACGTGTAATCCGAAGTTTTCCAAGCGACTTTTAAACCACCCTGCGGTTTCCAGTTATGAATAACCTCTTGAACCTGACTCTGATTTTCCTCATGGTTCCAACCCATACTTACAAAAAACATCGCCATTAGTTCAGACATTCCAGCAGGACGGTTTTTATATTCCGAATAATCTAGACTACGCGCCTCACCAGCCTCCGATATACCTTCCATTTGTACAATTTCCAATCTGTAGTATTTATCCATCATATTTCTAAAGTAAAGCATTGCGGTTACAGCTTGAATTTCGGGTTTATATTCCGGAGTACCTTTTTTGTACATCGCTTCCGGAGGTATCCCAGCCATTTTATACATTATGGAAGTGTCAGGACCTACGTTATGGTAGTAAGGTTCAAAATACTCACCCATTTCTTTGGAAAACAAACTCGCAAGCGGTAAATTTTCAAAAACATTTGTAAAGGCATCAAAAGCCTCCGAAGCGGCGGCTCTGGCAAGTGCGTTCTGAACTTTATCGGTAAACCACGCGTCAACATCCACTTCCTCGCCTTTCATTTTAAGCTTAAAAACGTCTTTATCGTGGGTCATTCTATACGCGGCTTGCCATAAGTGTTCGAAAGCAGCCCCGCTTATATGATATTCCTTACCATCTGGAGAATACACTCTCTCACAAGTGAGATAAATATTAAGCTCACTAACTGCCACTATCGAACGTGCAATTGTATTGATTGACCAAAGTGGTAATTGAGTATCTTCAAACTCAGCCCCATGCATGACACTTAGTGCTTCAATAAAAACAGAGGCAGAACTGACCGGGTTCCAGTCGGTAAGAGCGACGCCGTAGTAAACGCCCTTCTCCTCTTGTCTTTCTAACTGTGCCTTAACTGAATTCATTCCCTCACCATTTACCAAAAGGTCTATGGGATCGTGCAAAATTGCTTCCAGTTCACCGTCTTCCTTTCGTCGCAAACGCAAGGTAATAGTCTCATCTTGGAATAAAGAATCCGCAACGTGAACGTCTAACGGACTGCCATAAGCAGTTGAATTGTACAACCCGTGTATGATGGTTTTTATATAAGCTGCTGATTGCGGAGAAAGGGTACCTGCCCACATATAAAGTTGTTCTAAGCCCTCTATATTTATTCTTCTGATTTCGTCGCTTGAAACAGCACCAACTTCAATCCCCCCAACTCTTAGTTTTTGGGATACCGTTGTGTGACCCTCCCAAAACTGCGAAGACAATACCCTCTCTTCTACATCTTTTTGGTAGGTAATTATGTCAATATCGCTTCGCAAAGCTTCCGGAACTTTCCCTTTGGTACGATCACAGGCATAACCACCAAATACCAATATTTTTCCGTAGGCTTTTACTTTCATCTAAAAC
>CAYMCX010000088.1:0-262 GCA_964389145.1 uncultured Candidatus Saccharibacteria bacterium | reverse complement strand
GAAGCTCACCGCCTAAGAGAGGTTCCCAAAGACTTCTCTCGACAATACAGCGGTCTTCCAATTTGAGAGATTCCATACGAATTAGGGATACATTGGGTTTCTTAGGATTTTCAAAAACTGAAGCTACCTTTTCTTCAGTGGGATTTGATTCTGGAGCTATTGTGGTTACCTGCACCAATAGATTATATGCTAACTTCCTCATCATAGAAACACAAAAGTTGCGATTGTGGATAAGTGGGTATGAGGATACTGTTTCAAATTG
>CAYMCX010000087.1:0-3260 GCA_964389145.1 uncultured Candidatus Saccharibacteria bacterium | reverse complement strand
ATAAAACTAAACCCTCTTTTTCAAGGCCTATGTTTGCTACTTTCACTCCTCTGTAGTTTTCAAGTGTAAAACCAAGATACCGCATTTCTAGGAGATTATACGCTTCCAATAGGCTTTTTGTTAATATCTATTAACATTTTTTGACTTATGTAGAGTAACCTTCATAAAAAACACCAGCAGTAATTGTATAATCATTCCATGGTAGACAAAGTAACCCTGGAGAAATTGAAAATGGTAGCAGAAAAAAGAGGTGGAAAATGTTTAGCACCTGCTTTTTTAGGCCGTTTGGAAAAACACACGTTTAAATGTAAAAGAGACCATACTTGGGAAACAACTGCAGCTAGTGTAATAAACGGAAGTTGGTGCAAGCTTTGTTACCACCAAGATAGAAAAAAATATACTATTGAAGACTTTCAGAAACTTGCAGCTAACAAAGGCGGTGAATGTTTGTCTATTGAATATAAAAATCATGAAAGTAAATTGCTACTCCGATGTAGTAACAATCATATATGGAAAGCGTCTGTAGCAAGCTTAGTTAAGGGCCAGTGGTGTGCTCAATGCGAATATGAAAGAAGGAGGAAATATTCCGTTGAGTCCCTTAGGTCTATTGCACATGAAAGAGGCGGAAATTGCTTATCACAGGAATATATTAGTCCACAAACACATTACTCGTGGCGTTGTAGAAATGGACATGTGTGGAAAAACACAATGCAAGGTGCAAAGGAAGTTTGGTGTAAAGAATGTAACTTGATTGAAAGAAAAAGACAAAGTCTAGCTAAACTCTCCCAAATAGCTGAATCAAAAGGAGGACTATTAATTAGCAAGGAATTCACTACTTTAGCTAACAAGTATCAATGGAAATGTGATAAAAATCATATGTGGAAAGCTAGCGGAGCTAGTATTATTCAAGGGGGTTCATGGTGTCCTATATGCTACGAAACAACAGCCTCCAAAAAAAGAGAATCCAAAATAGAAAAGATCAAGAAAATCATAACTGATAAACACGGATTATTGCTAGATTACTCAACAAAAGATGGTATAACTTTTTATAAAGTCATGTGTGCAAATAAACATATTTGGACTACAAGGTTAGGTACCCTTTTAAAAGGTAGTTGGTGTCAAAAATGCTCAGTAGATAGAACTCGTTTACCCATTCAAAAAGCTGTTGAACTCGCAAAACAAAACAGAGGTTACTGTTTATCCCGTAAGTACAAAAACTCACAAACAAAATTAAAGTGGAAGTGCGAAAAAGGGCATACTTGGTATGCCCCATTAGATACTATAAAAAATCAAAAAAGTTGGTGCAAAATATGTGCCTATGAACATGTCGGAGATAGCAGAAAAATTGGGATAGATAAAATGCATGAAGTGGCACATGCAAAGGGCGGAGTGTGTTTATCCAGTGAATACACTAGCATTAGGAAAAAATTACAATGGAAGTGTAAAAACGGACATATATGGTGGGCAGAACCTTTTGGGATATTGAATGGACAGTGGTGCCCAGAATGCGCTAGAGGTAGGAGTGAACGAGCATGTCAACTGGTATTTGAAGTCCTTTTTGAAACCCATTTTGCTAAATGCAGACCAGATTGGTTGCTATATGAAAACAAAAGAAGGTTAGAATTAGATGGATACAATAAGGAATTAGCTTTAGCGTTTGAATATAATGGAGAGCAACATTACAAATCCGGCAGACTTTTCAGTAAAAATATTTCGTTTGAAAGAAGGAAACAGTTAGATGAGTACAAGCTCTATGCGTGTAAAAAAAATGGTACCTCTTTAATAATAGTACCCTATACAGTAAATTATGAGAGCCTTCCAGAATATATTTATACACAATGTATAAATGTGGGCATCAAACCTTTAAAACATTTTTCTGCAATTGATATCTATAAACTTGATATATTTAGTTCAAATAAACTAAAGGAAATGCAACATATAGCTGAGAGTAAAGGGGGTAAATGCCTATCTTCATTTTATATTAATAGTGGAACAAAAATGGAATGGCAATGTAAGTACGGTCATAGATGGAAAGCTGCACCAGCACATGTTAAATATGGCTATTGGTGTCCTCATTGCAGTCACACAGCTAAAAAGACTCTAAATCAAATGGTACAACTTGCCAAAAGATATGAAGGCTTGTGTCTATCGAGCCAATATATAAACATACATACCAAATTAAACTGGCAGTGTAAAATGGGTCATATTTGGGAAGCTACTCCAATAAATATACAAGCTGGGCATTGGTGTCCTGTATGCACATCCAACGCTCATTTCACTATTTCAAAACTACAAGAAATTGCCAGAACTAAAAATGGTAAGTGCCTTAGTGAAACCTACGCTTTGGGTAAGAAATTGTTATGGAAATGTGAAAAAGGACATAAATGGGAAGAGTTTGTAACACCTGTTTTGCATAAAAATAAATGGTGCCCTTGCTGCCTAGACAAAAACTCCTAACACACTTCGTATAAAGTTCTGTATGGGGAGCCGGTTGCAACGTAATAATCCCAAACTAACGATAACTTAATTAATTCAATCATGTATAATTCCTCATAGAAGCGGATAACAAACTATGCCAAACATAATTGAGAAATACGAATTTATTGAGCTGTCTTCCGACAATATATATAAAGAGTGCGCGAGCATCTTCAATGAAATGGGCGTCATTAATCTACAAGAGAGTACTGATCCAGGAAATATAACAATCAGAACTATAAATGGAGTATCCCCTAGCGTTTGGGGGTGGGGTGGTATGCAACTCGGAGTAAAAGTTTATCAAGAAAATAATAAAACTCTGGCTGAGTTAAACGGGTTTATAGCGCAACTTGGAGTTTCACCCCTAACCAGTAAAATGGATGAATTCCTTAAAAGACTGCAAGATAAACTGAAGGTTAATTACAATTACAATTTTCAGTACGAAAAATTAACTAGATTTCTACCAAAATATAAACTCCATATCTCAAAGGTCGATGCAGGTGTAGTGCTACTAATACTGATAGTTACATCAATCACAACTTTCTCTGATGTTTTTGGTGGAACGGGTGGAGGAATTCTAACTATACCCGTGCTAGGACTTGGATATTTTCTAGGAAAGAAATATCTATTTAATAAAAGGTCCAGGTAGTACAAGCAAAGTCTTTTTAAACTTTTTCTACTTTACTATCCGCACTATAGGTTGCCAATTGAAACTAAGCAAGTTATAATCCTCACACACTCAAAATCTGATACGAAAGGAAAGGCTACGATGACAATAAAGAAAA
>CAYMCX010000086.1:0-3270 GCA_964389145.1 uncultured Candidatus Saccharibacteria bacterium | reverse complement strand
TAAACCACGCTCCAAATTGACCTTCCCTACCAAACTAAGAGCCCCCAACCTAACGATAATATCAACAGGTTCGGGGCTCTTTTTACGCCTGTACACCTTTTCTACACCCCCACCCACTCCCAAACGTCAGTAACCCACCACAAAAATTCCATGATATTGCTTGTTCACGTCTATATAATGCTAAAATAAATACGTATGAAAAAGTTTCTGCCCTACGGTATCCTAACGTTAATTCTATTGGGGTTTTTCCTTTACCTGACACACACGCTATTTCAACCCGGCTATATCTACCACACCGATGTTACAGAAGGACTAACAGTCAAAAACCTCCCACAAAGGTACTTCTACACCTATAGTAACGATATAGGTGAAGCTTTAGTTGAAAAGGCACGTATTCCCCTCTTTGCAGCCATATATGGGACCTACAAACTACTAAGTTTTATAGGTTTAGACGACTCGTACTATGTAAAGATAAAAGTGTACCTGCTGATGGCAATTACTCTTATAACCTTCATCTACTATACAAAGAAACTTCTCGACTTTGTTAGGGAAAAGGGCGGGCATAAAGACGAAACCACACATTCATCTGCAGCACTAATTGCTTCCCTCCTCGGGGGAGTTATGTATTGCACAAATTACTGGTTTTCAAATAGGATTGCCCATTTCGGTCTATTTTTTACAACGGCTACAATCCCAATCGCCTTTTACTATCTGTATGTATATTTCTTTTCTGAGAAAAAGGATTTTTCCAAACTTGCTACTTTAGCCTTATTTTTAGGAGCGTTTACGGCTACAGCCCACACCTCTGTATTCTTAGGAATTATTTTCGGAGTTATGCTTCTTGTTTACTTGATAAGTGCAAAAACAGGCGTCAAAGCGGCACTTTCAAGAACCACCGGCTTTTTTATCTTCTTAGTTTTCTACGGATTGGTAAGCGCGTATTGGGTACTTCCCTTTGTCTCGTCTGATTCCAAACCTGACGCAGTTTTGTCAGAAACAATTGTTAACACGATAAGTAGGAACGCCGGCTGGGAAAACTCGGTTAGACTTATGGGGTACTGGCTTACAGATTTAGAAAACTACAAGCTAACACCAAACGACTGGACACATGGCATTGCAGCTTTTATTCCCCTTATATTATGTGTTATTTCCATCTTCTACTGGAGAAAGAACGAAAGCCTCGCCGCCTCCCTCATAATTTTACTAGGACTTGGAATTTTTCTTTCCACTGACGCATTCTTATCAAATGCATTCTACGTTTGGCTCATGTTCAAATCCCCCGTAACCGCTGTAGGCTGGCTCTTTAGGGAATACGATAAATTAGCTCTAATAATCGCATACGTTTATTCGCTAGCGTTTAGTTTGCTTCTATACAAAGTAGTCACGAGGAAACGTTTATTCATGTTCGTGTTCACTCTTTACCTAACAATTATGGTTTATTACTTAAGTTTCTTCGACGTTACAATGACGCAACGATACACCCCTATTGCTATTCCTGCTGACTTTGATAAAGCCGTTGATGTGCTTGCCAAGGACATGGACGAGTTTAATACTGTTTGGTATCCAGGAATAAAGCAGCCATACTGGGCAAAAAACGAGGAAGTGCGATACGTATTCTCTAACCTTATTTCCCCAAAACCTTCTATCGTTACACGTTCGGAGGTTATCAACTACCTTGAATATCTCTTTAGAGAGGAAAATATTTACTCAGAAAACCTGGGCGAAGCCTTAGATTTAGTTGGTGTTAAATACTTGGTTACCCGCAACGATAAATCACCATTTGAAATACCTGTATTTGGAGATTTATTGGAGATTCAGGATTCACTGGAAGAGGTTTTTTCCACCAACATGCTAACTATCTATAAGAATAAAAATTACACCGGTTTGGGGAAAGTATATACAAACCGCATAGCTACAAACGAAGGATTGCAAGTTCTAAACACAATAGAAAAAAAGAAGATAAACACTGCAGGCACTTTTATTGATTACACGGATAAACCTGCATTCCTAGACGCATCTGCAATAAAAACCGCGTATCTGGCTGAAGAAAGCGATTATCTGGACCCTGCAATTATAAAATATTCAGATAAATTCATATATCCCTACGAGTTTTTAACATACAAGGACGACGGAAACAGTGGAGAGTGGAAACTTGGCTCCCTGGAAAGTATTAATCATGCTGAAACCAATCTTTTTTACCAAAATATGGGTCTGGAAATCTACCAATTTGACTATCAGAAGGGCGTGGCAATTGCACGTGATGGATGGCAGCAAATAAATAGTTGGACTGCTCCGGAAAGACAGTTCGAGGTATCTTTCACCCGCTTTTCTAACCTAGTAAAGAACAGAAGTGAATGGAACTACACAACAAAGATAATTGATCTGCAGTATTACTGGAATATTGTCAGAAGCGACAAATTTGACGTAAGTGGAGCAGAAGCTTTGGAGATATCTCTCAAAGCAGATATTGATGAAAGCCTCATCCCGCATTTCAAAATTTATTTCTACGATAACGAGAACAGTGCTGTAGATATAGTGTTCATGTATCCAGACGGAAACGGAAATGTAACTTCCCTAATTAAAGTCCCCGACAAAGCAAAATACGCTGATTTTAGTACGTGGACACTTTCCGGAAGTATGGACAATAAGTACTCATACAAATTTAGTGACCTTGTAATAAACGATATCAGCAATAATATAGAACCTATCTCTGTAGTAGTCCCCGGTAAAACAACATGCCAAAAAGACTGCGTAGTCCTAGCCAGAGTCTTAAGAAGCCCCATCGGTGGAAACCTTGGCATTTCAGTCAATGGCAACAGCTACACCATAAATACCGAAAAGGAAAACGAGCTGAAACATACAGAAAGATACACGTGGGTAGAGGTGGGAAAACCACCAGAACTGGAAAAGCGGCTAAGTATTACCCTTACCAACTACAGAGGATTTAATTCTGTGAATGCTCTGGCAATTTTGAGTGACAATGAATACAGGAATGTCTTGGAAGAGGCAGAAAACTACAAGTCCAGGGACATCTCCCTTCTGGAAAATTCCCCAGAACAAATAGGAGAGACACCAAACAATGTTGCCCAGGTGAAAACAACACAGATTGACCCAACTAAGTACGAGCTAGAAGTAACAGGAGCAAACGGCAGACCTGCAGTCTTGGCGTTTTCTAAACCCTACAATCCAAATTGGGTACTTAAAGGACACAATTTGCCAACAAGAACTGTAAATGGCTACATAAACGGGTGGTATTTTGAAAATCTTTCG
>CAYMCX010000085.1:0-3303 GCA_964389145.1 uncultured Candidatus Saccharibacteria bacterium | reverse complement strand
GCATACCTTAGGCACGCCGCTAGCATTCATCCTGAACTAGGATCAAATTCTCAAATAAAACATTCTTTTTGCCTTCCATCCCTCGAAAGATTTTTAGACTTTCAGATGAAAGGACTTGGCTATGTTCTTATGTGAACTTTTCAAAGTGCTTTAACTAAGCAAATATTTATACCTCGCAATTAAAATGAAGTCAATCAATCCAAGAATAACAATACCGTCCGCAGTTCTCGAGGCAAAGGCAAGATATCAACTATTTATACATTAGTCAATACAAGAAGTGTTGGTAAATCAATGTAAATTATTGAAATTGGTGCAATTGGTGTTAAAATGTCGGAACTCGGTAAATTTAACCAAGAATCTCAAGAAAGACAAAAAAAGAAAGCGAGGTAAAAGTGACAGTGCTTGCAAGAGTAAGTTGCGGGACGGATGTGGGAATTTTTCAGCTTCCAGAGATGCCTACAGACAACACGAATATAGAAATTCAGCAAGGCAGCCTAAAAATAGTGCTGCGCGGCAACCCAAAAGAGTTGGTGGGCAAAACTCTCCGCGTTCTCACAGACGGGAACGTGAGTGTAAGCGGAAATATCGTCCCCGCCTTGTTGGGAAGAATCGTGTAATAACCCGGGCAAAAGAAAGCGAGGTAAAATGGCGTTTACGTTAATAAAGATCGACTGCAACGGAGCAGTGGGCTTCTTTGCTGTTCCTAAGGTTCCGGAAGACAATCAAGTGATCGAAATTCTCGAGTGCACGCTCAAAGTAACGGTGAGCGGCTATCCCGAGGAACTGGAAGGTAAAGCCATCAAAGTTAGCCCCAACGGCAAAGCGCGCTTGAGAGGGGAAGAATATAACGCCTTTCACGGAACAATCGTGCACAAATAGCTCACTCATGAGGAGGCAAAAATGCAGCGCGTACAAATCACTCGTGGCGACTCTGTGGGGATTTTCTCCTTAGATAATATCCCGGGGGAAGAAGTGGACGTTAAAATCCCTGAACGTAGCCTTGTGCATTTGGTATACGGGCACCCAGAACAACTGGAGGGGAGGAATGTTCACCTGTCGTATGTTCGTCCAGCCAGCTACGGAGGAACCTGGATTCCGGCTTATACGGCAACAGTTTTGGAAGAAACGACACAATAAACGTAGAAAGGGAGAAAGCAAATGACAATGAAAGTGATAGTCCAGTACGAAAACAGTAAGGGAGTGTTCGAGCTTGCGGATAGGGCGAGAGTCCCTGGCGGGGTACTATTACCGAGGCGGTCCATGAAATCGGTGATATTTGGTAATCCAAAATGCCTGGAAGGACGAACTGCTGACCTGGAACCTCGCGGACAGGAATCCTACGGCGACGAAAAACTTCCGCTGTACGTAGCTCGGTTCGTATCCTAACCAATCGGCTGACAACACAAACTATGGAGAACGGGTTAGCTTATAAACAGCCCGTTCTTCCAACACAAACCTACTACTCCACTTTTCTAATCTCAATAGAATTTGTCCCAAAAAGTTTTGCCAAACTCGAACCAAGCTGTTCCTTGTTATAAATAGGAGAACAGGTAATAAGATCCATGTGAACGGCACCAAGTTCTGGCCAAGTGTGGACCAAAAGGTTCGATGTGGAGAGAATATATGTCAACGACAATCCTTTTCCTTTAAACTGAGTAACTTTTGTATCAACAACTTTAAGCTTGTGAAGCTCACAAAACTTATCTACAACCTTAGTTAGGGCCTTCTTAGACGACACTATATATAAAGGTATCTTCGTGATTTGAAACGTGAAGTGGTCAACAAACGGGAACTTCTCCTCTTTCTGATCCTCAAATGTGTAGATATTCTCTTGAAGAATAGCCTCTTCGACAGGTTGGGTAAAAGGTGTGCCCTTCAAAATGTATAAGGAACTGGCACTGCCAATTGATTCCGCACCATAATAACGCGCAAATTTATCAATCTTATCTTCAATAACGAAGTTATACTTTGAAATAACTTCCTGAATCTTTAAAGTCTTTTCAGGACTCTTGTAGCTATTACCATAATAAAGGTATACGTATCCAGAAGACTTTAGGAGTTTTGTAGCGGTATTTAAAAATAATGAGATACCATTTCGTGTGTACGGAGGGTCCGTCACAATTACATCAAATTTGTTCATGTCGGATGATTTTAGATCCTTACGAAAGTCAATCTGACGTGTTCGGATATTTTTTAGGTTCAAATCTGCGGAAATCTTCTCAATGGCGTTTAAAATGTCGGTATCAATATCAAAAACAGTAATTTCTGCGTAAGGTTCTCCGATCAAAGCTAAAACGATAGAAACTAGATCATCGTCACCCAACAGTAAAAGATGTTTTCCCGTTACGAGACCTTTATTCTTTATTATTAAAGCTTTTGATACTGAAGTCTCTTCGGTAGCGAAGAATTGATCGAATTCCCTTTTTGGTTTTAAATTATATTTTTCTCGGATTTCTTTAAGCTGCTGTACAAGATTTTGCTTTCCATCAGTAGGTCTATATATGGCCCATGTGTATGGTTTTGGTTGTAGTTTCTCCAAATCTTCCAAGGGTGCCTGAGCTCGGAACCTCTTTACAGTTTCCTCGGGCATTCCCGTTGCTCTTATAACCTCTGCGTTTGTAGCGTCAGGATTTGCTTTCAACTCGTATAGCAAACCTTCTATTTCGGCTTCTTTTAGGTCCGGAAAGTGCAGTTTTAGTTGTTGTATGTATATGTCCACGTGTGCATTATACCTAAAAAACCAAAAGAAGTTGCTTCTAGACTAGTTTCTCACAGTTACCCTTGTAAATAATAAAAAGGTTTAAACGGTTCTTTTTGGCATACGCTACTATTTTCGTGACTACATCCTGTGTTTTGGTGCTATGCATATACATATTGTGTAATAAAAAGCTTTACTATTTCTTAATTTCTTATGAAGGAGAGTTCAGAAAATTACCAACTTCATCGGACACCGCAATACCAGCATTTATTGTTTCTTTATAATACAATTTGATAAGAGTATATTCTGTTCAGTATAAGTATAAAGACTAATAGAATGTTATCAAAAGAAAAAACCATAATAGCCGAAATACTAAGAGTTTCTAAAAGCATAAACAAAACTCGATTTACTAGAGATGAGTTCTTGAATGAAACTCAGGTACCAATGAGCAGAAAAGATATCGAAAGTACATTTGGTTCCTTTTCCAACGCAATGCAGAAAGCAGGGTTTCGCCCACAAAAATATAATAAAATTGCAGATGACGAGCTTTTCAAAGCGTACGGAGAAGCATATAAGAAATTGGGTCACTTTCCATTGGGCCACAA
>CAYMCX010000084.1:0-3328 GCA_964389145.1 uncultured Candidatus Saccharibacteria bacterium | reverse complement strand
AATATCAGCTCTCAAATTTTGCAGAGGTAAAGAACCGTATTTCAAAACTTCGCGTCGGGCGATTTCGCCTCCGTCAACACGTCCGGATACCAAGATTTTTGCTCCACGAACTTCTCTGTTCTGTGCAATGAAATCAAGATATTTTTTCATTGTTCTTCGGGTGCTCATTCTCTTTTCCATATCCCAAGCAATCTGTTGAGCGGTATATTCAGCGGAGATTTCATTTCGTCTGAGTTCTTCAATATTTACGCTTAAAGCGATTTGCTTCTTGTCGCCTCTGACCTTCATAATCGCGGCTTCAAGCGCCTTACTCAAATCTTCTACTCCTTTTCCTCCGCGACCGATTACAAGCCCCGGTCTTGCAGCCTTAATGAAAACCCTGATTGAACTTGCGGTTCTCTCAATCTCCACCAAAGAAATTCCAGCCAAACTTATCATCTTCTTTACGGTGTTTCTAATCGCTTCGTCTTCCATCAAAAACTTTGCGTAAATTCTGGTCTTGCTCAAAGTCACATCGTTTTTTCCTTTATGTGGTGGCATTGCAAAATACCATCTGGAAACCCAGTTTTTTGTAATACCCGTTCTAAAAGATTTTGGATTAATTTTTTGTCCCATGGTTGTAATTATTTATCTCCTGAAGTGTCTTTGGTGTTTTTAGAGAAAACCTTTTTTATTACAGAAGTTCCCTTTTTAGCAACCTTCTTTTCCTTCTTCGGTTTTGGAGCGGCGCTTGCTGGTTTGGCATTTTCTTCGTGCGACAAATGCTTCTCCTTTTTCGGAACAACAATCGTATATTTCTTAACTACTTTTTCGCTCTCAACCAAGGTCATTGTAATATGACTCATCTTCTTTTGAATTTCGGCCATTCTTCCTTGCGCTCTCGGCATATATCGCTTAAGCATCGGGCCACCATCAACAGTGATTGTGCTAACAATAAGCTTATCAATATCAATATTTTTTCGGTTTTTCGCTCCAGAAATCGCGGACCTTAAAAGCTTAAGTAAAGGCTTTGCGGCGCGCTTTCTCATTAATACGAGCTGCGCTTCGGCTTCATTGGCTGAAAGACCACGAAGCAAACTTGCCACTAATCTCACCTTTCTTGGCGCCATCCTCAAATAATTAAGTTTTGCTACTTGTTTCTCCATTGTTGTTTAATTATTTTTTCGCAGCAGCAGGTGCGGCGGTTTGAGCGGCCTTTTGTTCCACTTCTTTCTGCATCTTTCCTCCGTGTCTAACAAATTTTCTGGTTAATACGAATTCACCTAATTTATGGCCAACCATTTCTTCGGTAATTCTAAGATCAGTAAAAGTTCTTCCATTGTGTACCGCAAAAGTGTATCCCACCATGTCCGGTGAAATTTCAGAAGCTCTCGCCCAAGTCTTAATAGCCCCCAAATCTTCTGGCTTTCCTTTGGCGATTTTCTTCAAGATATTTTGATCCACGAATGGACCTTTTCTAATACTTCTGGACATTAATTATTTTTATTTTTTATTCCTTCTTTTTACGATTAACCTTGATGTTGGATTTCTCTTTTTGCGAGTCTTTCTTCCTCCGGTAACATTTCCCCAAATATCTTTTGGCTTTCTGGTACCTCTCGGCTGTGATCCTTCACCACCACCGTATGGATGATCAACTGGATTCATTGCAGATCCTCGAACTGTCGGTCTAACTCCTAGCCATCTGGAACGTCCGGCTTTTCCACCGACAACCAAATTGTGTTCAATATTAGAAACCTGACCCAAAGTAGCCAAACAGTCCCAAAGGACTCGTCTAACTTCTCCGGAAGGCATCTTGAGATCAGTATAACCATCAGCGTTAGCTAAAACTTCTGCGTAAGAACCGGCTGAGCGGATTATCTTTCCACCCTGTCCAGGCTGAAGTTCAATATTGTGAACCTGGTAACCAACCGGAATGTTTTTTAACTGCATTCTGTTTCCCGGCTTAAGAGGGGCTGCTTCAGCGATTAAAAGCACTGCTCCTTTCGCAACTCCGTGTGGAGTTAAAATATAGCTCTTAGTTCCGTCTTCGTATTTAATCAAAGAAATAAAGGCGGTTCGGTATGGATCGTATTCAATAGTTTCAACAACGACAGAAGAATTTAATTTATTCTGTTTGTTATCCCAAACACGATACATCTTTTTATTTCCTCCTCCTTGATGTCTTTGAGTAATTCTACCGGCAGAGTTTCTTCCGGCACTGTCGTGAAGTTTCTTCATCAGCTTTTTGTATGGCTTATCGCCAGTCAAAAGCTTTCGGTATTCAACCGCTGTAAAACTTCTTCGTGATGGACTTGTTGGTGAAAAAGATTTCATGTTATTTAGTTCCTAAAACGTCTATTTTTTGACCTTCTTTCAAAGTTACATAAACTTTTTTGTACTCAGGCTTTTCTCCATAAACTGAGCCGAACCTCTTTGCCTTAGAAAAAGATCTGAGAGCATTAACCTTATCAACCTTAACACCGTAAAGCTCTTCAATAACTTTTTTAATTTCTGGTTTCGTTGCCGCAAGTTTAACGTGGAACATATACTTTCCCTTCTCCTGCATCACAGAAGCTTTCTCGGTAATTCCTATTTTTTTGATTAAAAATGTATCTGCCATTGTTATATTTTGTAGTGTTCAGAAATAACCGCGACCGCTTTTTGGTCAATTAAAACATTCTTATAATTCAATAGGTCATAAACGTTGAGTGAGGTAGATGAAAGAGCCTTGGTCTTCGGGAGATTTCGGCTAGCCAAAGCAAGGTTTCGTCCTCCCTCCGGAGCATAAATCATAAGCGTGTCATATTTCTTTCCTTTTGGCTGTTTACCAGAAAGGTTAGCCAAAACCGGAGCAAACTCTTTAGTTTTTCCTGTTTTCAAAGTAAGATCTTCCATAAACTTAATTTCTCCGCTTCGGAATTTCTTGGACAATACCGAGAAGAGAGCCACTCTCTTCATCTTTTTGTTAACCTTCTGAGAGTAATCGCGCTCCTTAACCGGACCGTGTGATTTTCCACCACCCTTCCAAATCGGTGAACGGATAGAGCCGTGTCGTGAACGACCGGTTCCCTTTTGCTTCCATGGCTTTCTACCACCACCACGAACCTCTCCTCTTCCTTTGGCGTGAGCCCAAGGTTCACGAGAGTTGGCAAGCTGCGCCAAAAGAACCTGTCGGACTAAGGCCTCGCTAAACTTTCTGTCAAAAATATCTTCCGGTAATTTAATGGAAGAAACTTCTTCGTTTTTAAGATTATAAATTTTTGCTTCCATTTTACGCTTTAAAAATTTCTACGAAAGTTCCTGGACCCCCCGGAACTGCTCCTTTCAACATTAAATAATTATTTTCAGC
>CAYMCX010000083.1:0-3371 GCA_964389145.1 uncultured Candidatus Saccharibacteria bacterium | reverse complement strand
ATTTAAAGCGGTTAGTCCGGCATTGGTTACTGCTACAGAGGCAGCAATAGAAACCGGTTGAGTAGCTTGGAAAAAGGTTCCAGTTACGGGAATAGAATCAACGTGTTTTACATAAAGCTCACCCGCATTTGTACCCCTGGCAGCAACATTATCACCATCGGTTGTAGTGAGTGAACCACCCCGTGCATCATCTCTGACAAGATTAAGAGCAGTACCAACTGGGTTAGCGGCAGCGGCGGCATCTTCGGTGTACTGGGTTCCTCCACCTACAGCGACATAACTACCATCGGTGTCTTTTAAAGTAACTGCGAGGGGATTGGAGTTTGTGTAGTCTTCTACCGTAGCCTTTATATCGGTATCAACACCATCGAGAATAGAACCGTCTCCAGCACCGCCAGTAATAGTAGCATTGACCAAAAGTCTATTTGTGGCTGCGTCTACGCCTACTACTTCAGGAGTAGTTAAATCAGAGGAATCAACCCCAATTAAGGTCGCTATACGATTTTCGTCACGTTTTGCAGTAGCTATATTCTAATTATACAGTACTTTAGTGGGACTGTAGGAGAGACTGTCTATCTTTGATCCAAGCTTCTTTACGTTTCAGTTCCAGGGACATTTCCTTCAGGGCTTTAAACTTGGTATCCAGTTGTTTTTCCCTTTCTTCTATTGTTTTGGCTAACTTTTCAAGTTGGGACTGTTTTGTTAAAAGTGCTTGGATTTGGTCATTTAAGTATAACTCTTTTTGTTTTAACTCGGTTTCTTTTGGTAAAAGATTTAATTCTTTGGTTTCCAGTTCTATTTTCTTTTGGTTTAATTTATAGTTTTCGGTGTTTAATTTTTCTTGTTGCTCATTTAAAAGTTCCCTATCCACTTTTAAATTACTTTCATCGTTTTCTAATTCCTGTTTTTTAGTTTTAATTTCATCGAGGTTAGTATAGAGGGTTTGTTCTATGTCTTTTATTTTGTTCTCTTTTTCATTTAACACGGATACTTGATTATTTATATCCTTTTGTTTATTTTCTATATCTTTGGTTATCAAAGACCTGCTTTCTTCGGTTTCTCTTTTAAATTCTTCTCTTTCTCTGGATATATCCTCTTTTTGTTTTTGGATAGAAGAGGATATAGACCTAGATTTATTGATTATGGATTCTTTTTCCTGAATTAAAGTTTTTATTTCCTTTTCTAATTGCTGCTTTTGGGGAAGAAGTTTGTTGGTTTCTTCTAAAAGGGAATTTTTATGGTCTATAAGATCTTTTATAGAAGTGTAAAAATCCTTTTCAAGATTTTCGTATTTGTTTAAAATAGGGTTTGTGGACTTTGGGGTAATATCCATCCTATTTCTTTGCTTCCTGGAGCTTCTCAGGGGCTTGTGGATTGGGTTTTCTGTCTATAAAGACTAATGCTGGTAGGATGCCGTCATTATTAAATGATATTTTAGGGGTGATGCCGATTTTGTACGCATCACCAATTTTATCTACCTCTTTTATAAAGGCTTCTTTTCTTTCCTCGTAAGAAGAGTTTTCATTTACGGGTTCTTTTGCTCCTAAACTTTGGGGTTTAATTATTTTTGGCATATTTATAATCCTGCAAATTGTTTTATTTTTGCTTCTAATTGGTCAAGTGTTTCGTAGGGTTTATAGGTTATGCCTAATTTATCCAGTTCTGATTTAAGTTCATTTCTGGTGGGTCTTTCTTTTATTTCTGTTTTAGAGTCTTCTTTCGTGTCCAATTCTACAGCGGTTTCCTGGGGTGTATCCATTGGGGGTAATTCAGTTTTTGTTTCTTCTAAAGGTTGTGGTGGGGTCTCTGGTATAGCCTGGTAAGAAAAAGCGGGTTGTTCGCCTCTGATTATTTCAGCTTCTATTTCGACTCTTTTAGGACTGGTTATCGGTAGTTTCTGACTGGTAAGGATATGGTCGGCCAAATGCTTTTTAAAATGCTCGGCGATATACTTTGGGAACATTTTAGTTTTACCAGCTTCGACAATAATTGGGTTTGGATTTACGCTTCTATCGTAATGAGTGACAAAGGTGTCTTTTCCTTGGGGATGAACTTCGGGATCTTCTAAGAGGCAATTTATATCTGAATTATAGACTTCGACTATATTGTGGGCGTTTGCTTGAGTGACTGTTGACTCTTCGGCCATGTTTTGATTATACACCCTTTTTTCCATTCCGTCCATTTAAGTTGTTTTCATTATTTTCCGCACGTTTTATCCAATTACAATTTGCACATAAAAGCTGGTATTCTTTATTTCCTTGTTGTATTTTTTCAAAAATATATTTAGAAAACATTTTAGTTATTGATTTTCTTTCTTTTACTCCTCCGCCGTTAACATGATCTATTTGCAGAGCTCTAAAATCAGAAAAACCACATCTAACACATTTTCCCCCAAGAAAATTAAGTAATTTTATCTTCATTTTATGATGATATTGCCTACTTTTTAATCGTTTCTCCTTTGCATGGATTTTTCTATAATTTCTATAATAATCTTGATATTTTAAATAATATTCATGCTCGGAGAGTTGACCCTTAGAATGTGTCATATCTATATTCTAGCAGAAGAGAATGAGAAGATCAAAATTTTTGCAGGGGTTAGGTAGTAGTAGCTACAATACTACCATCATCAGATATTGGCTTCCAGAGTGCATAAAAGTCAATTACTCCCGAAGTAACATTAGCTGCTCCGGCAATCGTCAGGATAATATCATTACCATTAAGGAGGTATTCGGGTACATTATCAATAGCAGCCGCTTCTTCACCCACAATGATATAAGTAGCATTGGCGGCATCGTTGACCCAAACTTGTCCAGCATCAACCTGGGTAGCGGTTTCTACCGGTAAGAAAATAGCAGTATCGCCGGTTATTCCCAAACTAAGAGTTGCGGCCCCATCTGAATCCAAAAGGGTAGTACAGGCTGCTATTATTTTTACAATAACTAGCCCAGTGACAGTATAAACAACCCCACCATCGAGGGTTCCGCCATCATCACCCCAGGCATTTGTTGTTCCACCTGCGAAAGTAATGGTTCTTTTTGTTCGAAAAGGGAAATCACCAGTTAAGGGTACTCTATTACCGTCACGATCCATTACAGCATCAAAGCTTGAAATACTAAATCACACTCCTTTCTAACTGTTTAAAATTATGTCCCCAAGTTTTTATATTTTTTGGCATTGATTTGTTATAAGTAACCAAATAATGACAACTCATACATAATGTTCTGCAATTATCCATACTAAATCTTATTATACTATATTTCGACCATTTTTGTATGTGATCCACCTGTAAATAACCTCCTCTTTGGTTACAAAGTTGGCAAGTATAGTTGTCTCTTGCAAAAACTTTCTTTTGGAAGTTAATTCTAAACTTT
>CAYMCX010000082.1:1541-3430 GCA_964389145.1 uncultured Candidatus Saccharibacteria bacterium | reverse complement strand
TCACCTTTCCCTCTCGTATGGCTTTTACTTCGTAGCCATGCAAAGAGATTCCGGCCTGAAACTCCTCTATTATTTCGTGATTAAACAACGCCTTTCGGTTTTTAGCTAACAACATGAGGGAATTATATCAGAGGTTATGCCTATCTTCGCTTCTTGGGTTCACCTACAATCCATGTTTCGATTTTTCCAGGGATTGTTCTGGCAAGATTTGCGCCGTATAAGAAGAAGAAAGGCACTATAAGGAGGATAAGCACTCCGCCGCCTATTCTTCCGCCTTCTGCTACAGCTACTAATATTGCTCTCATAGTGACCGCCCAGGATAGTCCGAATATGAACCAAGCAGCAGGAATTGAGATGACATTTGCAGCAAACCCCTTAAACCAGTTAGTGGTCATATCTTCATTTCCCGGTAGCGCGCCAAGTGCAAATACGATAGGTGCGCCAATTATTGAGAAAAGAATCTTTAGGTAGATCAAAATGACTTTTATCATCACTAGGATCCACATTATGCCTGCCGCAACACCGATGATAATCAAGATCAAAAGGGCCATAGTACCAACTCCCATCAATCCCTGCTGGAGTGCAACAAGTACGGCTATCAATTGCCCGGAGGAAGCTTCACTAAAGTTAAGGGCATCGGCTCCGTCTTCGGCAAGGAAAGCAGCTCCGCATGCTGCAAGTTCGCTGGAATTTCTACCGGTCATCATAAATAAAAAGGCATCGTGTATAAGACTTGTGGTGTGGTTTAAGGTAGTTCTTCTAATGTCGATATTTGTAACAAACAATCTGACTTTCTCGAATAGACCTACTTCTCCCTCGCAGGTTAGAGTTGCTATCTCCGTATCCATTGGGTTATCTGTAACCTCGTTCCAATTGATACCGTCTACAACATCATCCACATTTCCTCTCATTACAAAAGCCATAGAAGCACCTACCGCCCCTATTGGATAGCTAAATGTAATAAGTACCAAGGCGATGATGATTCTAGGTATTGCCATCTGAACCGTGACAGCTGCCTGAGGTCCAATCTTTTTTCGGGTGATTATCATAAATCCGGTTGCAAGCATTACAAGAGAAATTACTCCGTAGGCGATATTTCTAGTTAGTCTCCAAACACCTAAAACAACTTTTAAGAATGGTCCGCTATACGAAACATCGGCTGCAAGCGTTTTTCCTGCAAAAGGTACTCTACTTGCCCCGTCATTCCACCAGTAGGCTAGGTTTACAGGGATTGGTTCATTAACAACAGCTCCCTGTGTCAGGTTTGCAAACCCGACCAAACTACCTGCAACTCTTGAGTGAGCAAATTTGGTATTTCCCGGGGCATACACTTCTTTTAAATCTTCACATTCTTCTATAGTTATAGAGCAAGACTCTTCAAAGTTTATTGCGTATGATTTGGGCGCTACCACAAACGAAAATACAAAAACTAAAAGGGCGGTAAATGATAATGTATATAAAAGACGTTTCAACATCTGAATCAATTTTTCCACAAATGCAATAAAAACGCAACAATTCAGTTAATATATTGCGAAATCTATTATATACTAAACCCATGGTTCAAATAGGATATTTTCCGGGGCAACCCATCGCACGAAAACCGAGAGGCAAACCGATCCCTCCTGCTGAATTTGATATCGATCTGACATCTGATTGGATAAATCAGTTAGATGCAGATATACAAGGTATACCTAGCTATGCCTCTGATCAAATTGTTACTGATTTAAAAAGGCAACTCACTTTATCCATCACTACGAAAAAGCCTTCTTACGATGTTCAAAGAGCTTTGGAGTTTGGAGATTTGGAAGAATCCCCCTCGGTACAGCTTAAGGTGAATATTAATCCATTAGATTGGATCTCGGATCCCGGGAAACAACTTCAAAAACTGG
>CAYMCX010000082.1:0-1531 GCA_964389145.1 uncultured Candidatus Saccharibacteria bacterium | reverse complement strand
TCCGTAAAGGGCAGTGTTCTTAGTTGGTCTGACTTTGAAAACTACATTGATCGTAAGTATTTTTGGGAGCCTATCGTTGCCGGAAGACCGGATCTTGGTCCTGCAGGTGGTGGAGGTGTTGGTGGGCCTCTTGATGCAGTATCTAAAGGTCTTATTGGGATGGATAGCACCGGGGAGAGTCCTTTTAGATTAACCGGTTTTGGCGTGCACAGAAGTGCAGCAGGATCACGCGAGGCTGCAACCGCTGATTATACGTATACGCCGCCAGGACCTACGGATAAGTTTGGTAAAGCTGATTACAATCTTCCCGGTGATCCCGGTCCTGCAACTGTTGATGTTGGCGATAAAATGGCTGAACAGTTTTTAAAGTTTCAGGATTCAGTTGAGTCCACTGTTTTTAGAAACGGAGCTTACAGAGATTTGAACAGGTTTACCTTAGCGGCTATATCTCAGGCAATTGATTCTCAAGCGATAATGACGGGGGATGTCACACACCGAAAGGCAGCGGATCACCTACAAGCGTTGGAGCTTGTAAGCAACACCATGGGTGAGGTACGTAGCGGCGTGGGAGATGTGTCCAAGGAGATAAATAAACTCGCCTTGGCCAACAGCTCTAATTCTGGAAAAGCAGTAGGGCAACTGGAAACTTTATATAAGGTTGATGCAACAACAGGGGCTATTACCGGTAAACTAGTAGACGCTCGTGCTGAGTTAACTCGTGCGCGGGGCATGCTTACTTCTGCTGACGATAAAAAGGTATTTGATAGACAAACAAAATGGCTGACTGATGAAATAGACAATCTCCAAAAATTAGCTACAGATTACACGGCCAAGGGTGTTGGGATTACCAATCCACTCACAATTAGAAATCTTAAAGGTCAGCTTGATGTTCACGGGGAAAAATTCGCTAAAGTAGGTTTTGTGAAGGGTCCTGAGGATCGTTTGATAACGCAAGGTGTGGAAGATGCGATCCACCGTGGAATTACTCCTTTTTCCGCGTCTCGCACACGTGAGGTTGGTGTTTCCATGTCTGACTACAACGCAACGCAGGATGCCGCAGGTAGGCCTTCCTTGGTGCGAAATGCTCAAAGAGTCTCTAAACTTTCCAGAGTTACATATAACAGAAACGATGTTGCCGATCTTCTGAAAAACGTTGAAGACGAAACTCTCATCCAAAATTTTGTTTGGAACACTATTAAAAAGAGACTTGACGGCGCATATCCTGCTCAAATTGTAGGAGATGCAATCAAAAAGGTTCATGCGTTTGGTTTAGCATACGACGAAGACTTTGATGATTACAAGGTGTTTGGGGTAAAAGTTGCCGATCTCATGGCAGATAACACCTTTAAGGTAAAGATAAACGGTGCAAAAGTTGGGGTTGCAGGCGGTGCTCATTTTAGGGGTCTTACTAACGCTTATGATCAACTGTTAAGTAATCCCAACGTCCGTATAGACATGAAGGTGGATTTCGACAAAATGGGAAATCTTACATTTACTTCCGCTAGGTTTGCATCAGACAATGGCTCCACAT
>CAYMCX010000081.1:0-3522 GCA_964389145.1 uncultured Candidatus Saccharibacteria bacterium | reverse complement strand
CTTTTGGTCTTAAATTTGCTCCACACCTCAAACAGTCTTTTGTCTGATCTATTCAAAGAAGGGCGAATAATCCTGAGAAGAAAGTTAACGTTGACACAGAATTTGTTCAAAACATTGAGAAAAAGGTTTCCAAACCTGGGTTTGACGTTGCAATACGACTTGTCTGCATATCAAATGACAAAATTAGTGCTGAGTCGCACTTAAGAAATCTCTCGGCATCTTTTGAACAATTTACTGACGTAAAATACAACAGGTTCAAAACCCGTAAATTTCATTCCAGGAAGAGATTAATTGACGATTTTATTTTTAGAAAACTTAGTACTGTCGAATACTACATTCCCCTCTTGGATATTTCTTTGTACAGGAACACTTCGGTCTTAAACATAGAAGAACTTGCCAACGTCTTTCATTTCCCGAATAAAACTGTGCAAACCCCCAATATTATTTGGCTTGATGCACGCAGATCCACAGCACCTATAAATCTTCCGGAAGAGGGTCTTTATTTGGGTAAAAGTGTTTTTAGAGGAGTGGAAAAGGAAGTTCGTATCAGGGAAGACGACCGAAGAAGACATTTTTACATTATTGGACAAACAGGTACTGGTAAGTCTCAGCTACTCATGTCCCTAGCACTGCAGGATATTCAGGCAGGCAGGGGTGTGGCTGTTATTGACCCACACGGAAGTGACATTGACGAGTTGCTTCAAAAAATCCCGCCCGAAAGAGTAGACGACGTCATACTATTTGATGTATCAGACACGGAACGCCCTTTTGGTATCAACCTCTTAGAAGCAAACTCCGAGGACGAGAGGCATATGTTGATAAACGCGTTTATTGCACTTTTGTATAAACTCTACGACCCAAATCATCAGGGTATTATGGGACCTCAGCTAGAACGAGCGATTCGTAACGTCATGCTAACCGCTATGGAAGATCCGCAAAGCACAATGGTAGATGTTTTGAGACTTCTTATTGACGATAAATATGTGCAAAAATTCCTCCCCCTTATCAAAGATCCGCTTGTTAAAAAGTTTTGGACAGACGAGCAGGCAAAAACTACTGCAAACAGAAAAGGTGAGATGATGGGTTACTTTGTATCTAAGTTCGATCGTTTGGTAACTGAAAAGGTAATGAGAAATATTATTGGACAACCTAAATCATCGTTTAATTTCCATAAAATCATGGCTGAAAAGAAAATACTTTTGGTGGATCTTTCAAAGGGTAAGATTGGAGAGGAAAACTCAAACTTCTTGGGTCTTCTGCTGGTTCCAAGAATTTTATCAGCAGCTTTGGCCCGTGCAGGAATGTTAGGTCAGCAGGAATTTCCTGATTTCTACCTGTATGTTGATGAGTTCCAAAACTTTGCAACACCGGATTTTGCAACAATACTATCGGAAGCCAGAAAATATAAACTTAATCTGGTTGTAGCGCATCAGTTTATAGCGCAACTTAGCGACGACATTAAAGACGCGGTCTTTGGGAACGTAGGTACCATGACCGCATTTAGAGTTGGCCTAGACGACGCCGAATTTTTAGAAACGCAGTTCCAGCCAACGTTCACCAAAAAAGATCTCGCAAATCTTCCTGTAGGAAACGCATATATGAAACTACTAGTGAACGGTCAGCCTACTGTCCCCTTCTCACTCGCTGTTGATTGGGCAAAAATAACCAGCACTAAGAAAGACCCTGAAGTTGCAGCAAGAATTAGAGAAAATTCTCGAATGAAATACGGAACTCCCGTAAAAGAAGTGGAAGAATTTGTTAACTCGCGAATGGAATCTCAGGTGGAGGAACCCGTGGAGGAACAAGAGCAGGCTCAAAAGGTGCCACGTTACCCCGGAAAACTTCCGTTTTAAGGGTATTTGAGAAATTACCCTAACGTAGACGCATGAATTATTTAGTAATAGAATATTTACAATGCCTAACAATTTAGAACATCTAAAATACGGAGATCTCCAGCAGATAGTTAACGAGCCAACTCCGACCACAAAAGAGGGCAAAGAGCAAAGGCAAGAAACTCTGAAAAAAGTATTAGAGATCGCAGAAGTACGAAGCAAAATCCCCACACACAAAGAAATAATGGAAGCCTCTGAGTACGGAAGCCACGAAACGCAGCTCCAGATTGTAAAAAACTGTGTGGAAAGAGGTCTTAAGTCAGCTCTTGGTACAGGGGCGCGTATCGAGGGGCTCGACCAAGCAGAGCAAGCTCCAAGGGGGAAGAAGTTTGAGGATTTTATTGAAGACGAGCTCAAAATGCATCCTACAACAGGGGAACCCCAGGTATTCGCCCAGCAAATAATGAAAAAGGAAAACCTTTTTGGTAAAAAAGAGGTCCCTACAGGGGAAGCTCTAATCGTAGTCAGAATGAATAACGGGACTAACCCTGCCGAAAGAACAGTCGCGGTAGCTCTTGTTGAGTACGGTAGTGGGGGACAAATACCCTACGACGAAGACGGAAAATTAGATTTTGATGGAGAAACGCTGTGGCGTCTCTACTCAGAAAAAGAATACCTAGAAACAATACAGCCACAGTTCGAAAAATCCAAAGGGCCTGCTAAAGAGCCTGAAATTACCCTGTCTAATTCCGCCAAAAGAAGAAGAAACCGAAAAAGCTCTGGGCATGACCCAGTCCCCGCCCCCGAACTTCCCAAACAAAAACCGGACAACACAGAAGCACTGTTTGCAAAAGGAAAGATAACAGTCGCAGAGTATGAGAAAAGATTTAAACGGGAGAATTGGCGAAGTCTGGAATCTCATTGGGAGCAGTGGGATAAGGAAGTTGAAAAGGATTTTAGATATGGTAAGTCCGAAAGAGTCAAAGAAGAATTGGTACACAGACTAGAAGGCAGATACGCCGATCTTCTGGAAGAAACTAAGAACAAGAATAATGAGGTAATGCAGGATATTGACAGTAGTTTGTCGGAACACCAAAGATTTGTTGAAGAAAAAACAGAGGATCCTAAATTTAGGAAGTATGTAGAAGTATTAAATGAGGAAACAGATCAAACAATTATAGGGTTAACTGAGAAGGCGCTTAAGGACTATGGATTTACTGATGAGGATATATACTGGCTTAAAGTGTACGGTAAGAGATACTGGGAAGAGTGGGAGGCAAAAAGACAGAAAGGAAATAGAAAACCATGATCGACAAACAAATTAAAGACGAATACATTAATGCGTTGAAAGAAATTGGTGTGGACCATCCTATTGTAGGAACAGCCGAGGTGTTTCTGGAAACCTACAACGGCTCTAACGAAAAGGAACTCAAGCTACTATTTTTTGTCCTTACCGGATTGTTATTGAATTATAAGGAAAAGGCTATAAAGGCGGAGGGATATGACCGAATGCATGTTATTAAAAAAGGTATGGACGAAGAGATAGAGGAAATCAAGGAAACATTCGATAATATGAGTAATGGAGTATTGCCCCCAAAGCCTCCGGTAATTTCGCATTAAATTGTTACTACCCCCGTTGTTTAGTATAATCAACCTAACATGTGGCTGCCCTTTTTTGTTAAACAGTCTA
>CAYMCX010000080.1:0-3523 GCA_964389145.1 uncultured Candidatus Saccharibacteria bacterium | reverse complement strand
TTCTTAGAAGCCTCCGTCCATACCGCCCATTCCCATTCCACCCATGCCGCCCATTCCACCCATACCTCCTCCGTCCATACCTTTGTCATCTTTCTTTGGGGCATCCGCTACCAAACAATCGGTTGTAAGAATCATAACTGCAACACTAACAGCGTTCTGCAACGCAGACCTGGTAACTTTTGCAGGGTCTATAATTCCTGCTTTAACCATATCAACATATTCCATAGTCATTACGTTAAATCCGATATTTGGGTTGTTCTCGGCTTTGGATCTATTTTCAATTTCGCCTAAAACTCTTCCTGCATCTTCGCCGGAATTTGAGATCAAAGTACGTATCGGTTTCTCTAATGCGACTAGAAGAATCTTAGCTCCGGTTGCTTCTTCACCTTCAAGCTTTAGGTTTTTAATAGCTTCTCTAGCTCTTAGTAAAGCAACCTCTCCTCCTGGAACGATACCTTCTTCAACAGCTGCTTTTGTTGCGTTAACAGCATCTTCCACTCGAAGTTTTTTCTCTTTTAATTCGGTTTCTGTTGCCGCACCAACGTTAATAACAGCTACCCCACCGCTAAGTTTTGCTAATCTTTCTTTAAGCTTTTCCTGGTCGTAGTCTGAAGTAGTGTTTTCAATTTGAGTTTCGATCTGAGATATACGAGCTCTTATAGCCTCTTCATTGCCTTTTCCACCAACAATTGTGGTGTTGTCTTTGTCGGCAATAACTCTTTCAGCTCTTCCTAAATCCTCGACACGCATGGATTCAAGCTTTCGTCCCATCTTTTCACTAATTAGTGTAGCGCCTGTTAAAGTAGCTATATCCTCAAGCATTGCTTCTCTTCTATCCCCAAATCCGGGAGCTTTAACAGCTAACACATTGAAAGTCCCTCGCAATTTGTTCACAACTAAAGTTGCCAAGGCTTCCCCGTCAATATCGTCGGCAATAATAACCAAGTTCTTAGAAACCTTCACAAATCCTTCCAACATTGGCAATAATTCCTGAAGATTTGAAACTTTTGCGTCGGTTACTAACAAATAAGGATCTTCAATAACTGATTCCATTTTGTCAGGGTTAGTTACAAAGTAAGCAGAAGCATATCCCTTATCAAATTGCATACCTTCCTTGTATTCAAGTTCAATCTCAAAACCTTTTGATTCATCAACGGTAATAACACCCCTGTCGCCAACTTTTTCCATAGCCTCAGCAATTACTTTTCCTATTTCATCGCTTTGAGCGGAAATTGTTGCAATCTGAGCTTTTTCTTCTTTACCGGAAATAGGTTTTGCAAGTTTTTTGATCTCTTCAACAACGGCGTCGGTAGCTTTTTCTAAACCTTTTCTCAAAACCATTGGATTAGCTCCTGAAGAAATATTTCGTAAACCTTCTTCTACCAAAGCCTGGGCAAGAACGGTTGCAGTTGTAGTTCCATCTCCTGCAACATCGTTTGTTTTATCTGCTGCGGAACGAACCAACTGTGCGCCCATATTTTCAAATTTGTCGTCCAGTTCTATCTCTTTTGCTACGGTCACACCATCGTGTACAACCTGAGGAGCTCCCCAGCTTTTATCCAAGGCTACGTTTCTTCCTCTTGGACCTAACGTGGTTGCTACCGCTTTTGCAAGCTTATCTACACCTATTTTTAACTTTGTTCTTGCTTGATCGCCATAAATAATATTTTTTGCTGCCATATATAATTTCTCCTTTTAACCTTCTATGAGGGCTATTACGTCCTCTTCACGAACTAATAAATAATCTTTTCCTTCAATTTTAACGTCGGTTCCACCCCACTTCTTATACATCACGATGTCGCCTTCTTTAACACACATGGAAATTAGCTTTCCATCTTCGTCTCTCTTTCCCGGACCAACGGCTATAACTTTACCTTCTTGAGGCTTTTCTTTTGCTGTGTCTGGGATAACAATCCCACTGGCTGTAGTTGTCTCTTTTTGAAGAGGTTCAACAAGAATATAGTCTGATAATGGTTTTATACTTCTCATAGAGTTTACGTACCTCCAAATTAAAAAATTAATACTATTGAAAATTGGGCGTTTAAAAGATAGCACTCTTGGGGCGAGAGTGTCAAGAGAGATATTAGGCAAACTTCGCGTAGATACGCTGTGTTCCCTTACCAATGTTTTCTTGCTTATAAATTTTGAGGGTAGTTAGCTCCCCGGTGTTACCAACATGGGGACCTCCGCAGAATTCTTTGCTAAAAGCATTTTCTATAGAGTCTCCTACGTAATATACACTGATCTGATCGCCATATTTTTCTCCAAAAAAGTGGAGTGCTCCGGTCTTTTCAGCCTCTTCTTTAGGCAAGACAAGTTTGTTAACAGGTATTTTTTCCATAATCTTTTCGTTGATAATGGTTTCAACTTTTAAAAGTTCCTCGTCCGTAAGCTTTTGTGTGTGCGTAAAGTCAAAGCGTAAGCGCTCTCCTGTAATATTACTTCCCTTTTGACTAACGTGAGTTCCTAGCGTCATTCTCAACGCCTGGTGTAGCAAATGAGTTGCAGTGTGATATTTAATAACAACTTCGGATTGATCTGCAAGGCCACCTTTAAATTTTTGTTCCGCTCCCGCACGAGATTCCTTTTTATGTCCTGTAAAAATAGAATCAAACGCACTGTTAAATTCTTTATCAACAACTTTTATTCCCCGCTCCTTCACATCTTCCAAAAATATTTCGGAAGGGTAGCCCAAAGACTGGTACATGTCGAATGCCACTTGAGCCAGTTCCTCACTGGAATAAGTATCTTTTCTTAATTTCTTTTCAAACTCTTTTTGACCATGCTCCAATGTTTTTCTAAACTTCGATTCTTCTTCAGAAAATAATTTTTCTATTTCCAACCTTTTTTCCAATAACTGAGGATATAGCCAACTAAAAGTATTAATCACCGTTCCGACCAAGTTAACTGATAAATCTCTATTCACGCCCAAAACTCTGCTTGCCCTGGTCATTCTTCTAAGGATTCTTCTTAAAACATATCCCTGATCTTTGTTTGACGGAACAACACCATCCATAGCTAAAAATACTGAAGCTCTCATATGATCCGCTAATATTCTCATGGAACGGGTAACTGCTGCGCTTTCTAAATACTTCTTGCCGCTTAAATCTTCTGCTTTTTGAATAATTGGGTAAAAGTTATCGGTTTCAAAAATATCCTTCTTACCCTGAACAACCCACGCAATTCTTTCCAAACCTCCACCAAAATCTACATTCTTTTGAGAAAGCTCTTTCCAACCTTGTTCAGACTTTACGTATTGCATAAAAACCGAATTTCCAATTTCTAATAATTCATCTTCATGTGCTTCAGGATTTTTACCCACAACGGAGCCCTCGCCAAGGTAGAAAAAGATTTCACTGTCGGGGCCACCAAGTTCTCCTACCGCGTCCCCTCTTTTCCACCAGTTGGATTTCTTTCCGCAAGGAAAAATTCTCTCACCCTCTTTGGCGTCAATTCCATACTTTGCAAACACTTCTTTCAAAATGGAAATGGATTCCTCATCTTTGGGGGCGCTGTCGTCTCC
>CAYMCX010000079.1:0-3596 GCA_964389145.1 uncultured Candidatus Saccharibacteria bacterium | reverse complement strand
TATAACTTTTTCAATACCAGTAGTATCTATTTCGGGTATCTTTATTTTATTAGCCACTTCATCAGGAATACTGAAGTTTATATCTGTAGGAGGAATGTTAATAACAGGAGGTTTTTTTGAACGCATCTCTTGAGTAAGAGCATCTATTTTTCTACCAAGTAGATTCATTCCATTATTTATAAGTTGTGCGATTTTTACGATTGGTTCCATTGTTTTAGTATACTATGTTGATAAAGTTATTAACACTTGACATTATCATCTACTTTTTAGTATATTTATAGTATCAGCGATTGCTGGTAGCGGAGCGAGATTTCCTGAGAACCTTTTAGGGAATCCATCAGTAGAAATACTGGTGGCTCCGCTAAAGGGTTTTTTTATTTTAATAATGGTTTTCATAAATTTGGATGGCTCTAATTTGGGTAATAATTTGATTGTTTTTCCTAGGGGGACTTTTTCTTTTTTCAATTCTCTTTCTTCTAAGGACTTGTTTATCTTTACTTTTTTCTTTTAAGGTGGTAATATAAGGGGATGAAATTTATACAAGAAATCAAAGAAGTGCTGATTGAAGTTTCTGCTGGGGCGTTTTGGGTGTTTGTTATTTTATACATGGCTGGTTTGATTTAGTTTTGTATTTCTAGGTATTTGTTAAAGACTTCTCGTGTTATCATTCCTCCTGCTTTTAATTCAGATATTTTCTTTCTTAATTCATCGCCTTGTAAATCTTTTGTTAGTTCTATCATTGCACCTACTCTAGCGTTTAGTTTAGCTTGTTTTACAAAATCCTCCACCACATCTCCTTTTTGGTCATCGGGCAGAGCTTGATATTTTTCTGAACTAAAAAGATTAGTCAGTTTGTCATTTAAAATCGCTCCTGTGAATTTCCATAGTCTAGTGTTTTCTTCTTGAGTTAATCCTTTAAATCCTTTTCTATCTCCAAGCATAGTTGGTGAAACTTTAAATCCCTCGCTAGTTAATCTTCGTAATTCTTCCGTTACAGGTGTTATTGTTTCCGGTGATGGTCTAGTAGGGTCAGCTAGTATTTCTAAAGGATTGCCTACACTTTCTCGTTCTCTGCCTAAAATATCTACTTGTGGTTCTAGTCCTCGTCTTGCTCCTGGTATTCTAGCTTGTAATCTTTGTCCTGTTGTTTCGGCTCGTCTTTCTTTGGGGTCGGTGGCTCGTGCTACGTCAGATACTATGGTCGGAACACTAGAAGCCAGGAGGTTGGGTAGATAAGTTTTAGCATATCTTTCAGGGTCAGATACAGCGTTTACAGCATTTTGTATACCTGTCAAGAAAGTTTGTTCGGTAAAAGATTTTAAACTTCCTAACATAGCTTTAGACAGCGCTTCGGTTGGACTTCCTGAAGTTTCCATAGCTTCTTGTAAATGTCCACCGATTAAGAGCAGGTTTCCTGCCGGGCCTAAAATAATAGGGGAACGCCACTTGCCATCTATTTTGATAGCGTTATTCTTCGCCCCCTCGGCTTTTTGTAGTTCTTGTTCTTTCTCATTTCCAATAGGATAGTCTAGTTTTATCATTCCTTTCTTAGCCATTTCTACACCGATAAATAGCATTGCTGTGCCTGTTAAACCTCTACCTATTCCTTGAGAAAACATTCTTTGGTTAAACTTTCCTTTACCTATATTTTCTATGATAGTTTTAGCTACGCCTATGGGGGAGTAGTTTAGTATCTGCATCGCCACAGCAGACGGAGTTCTACCGAAAGGTAAGATTATTTCCCCTATTCCTGGTATTTTTTGTATTGTTCTTGCCGCATTGCCCAGGGCTGTTTTGTTCTGAAATACTGCTTGAGTAGCATCTGCTACTCCGTATCTTATCATTTCTTCGGTTGGGTTTTGGACTAGGTTTTCTGCAAACGCTACGAGTTCTTTACCTTTCTTGCCTGCATTTTTACCCTGTGCTAGAGCTTGGTCCATAAGAGAACGAGATAATGCTCCGTAATAGAAAGGTTGGTCAGCCGCACCTAGTGTTCTAAACACCGTATCTGTGTATACTTGAAACGCTTTTGCTACTTTTCCTTTACCAAAGTTCACTCGCTTCCAATCTAGTTTTTGGGCTATGTTTCTTTCATCAAATCCTGTTTTAAAATATCTTAGTCCTTTTTCAAATCCTTCAGATATACCCTTTCCTGTTCCTTTGATATTAAATGTCTTGGTTCTTTGTCCTGTAAAAAGAGAAGCCACGCTATCTACTATGGCGGCAGGAGCGTCTTTTACTATCTCACTTGTGCCGTGAAATAAGTTAGAAAAGATATTTAATCCTTGTGTTTTTATTCCCGTTAGAAGTCCCGCTTTCCACACCGTAATTATTTTATTCATTAAAGGTGTTGGCACTAAATCTTGAATATGATGCTGAAGTTTTTGAAATCTCATAGCTCGTTCTGTGCCGTCAGCCATATTGTTTATGGCTTTCATTTCTTCGGTTATGAATTTTGTTTGTTCGCCTGTGAGTTCGGCTATTTTCTTGGTTGGGTTGAGTTCGTTATATCTTTGTATTTCTCTAGCCGCAAAGCGCACCTGTCCTTCGGGAGTTAATCTGCCTAGAATAGAAGCCGCTTGAATAGCTCTGCCTTGTTCCGTGAGTTTTGGTGCTAGAGTGTTGGCTACACTTGCCGCCTTGTCATAGAATGCCATTCTAGCTGCATCATCTGTTGCTTTAGCGGCATCATCAGCGTATTTTTTTAGAAGCTCCGAAGCTATGGCTACAGCGTTGTCGTCTGATTCTGTTAAGGCAATTCTCTCTGCGGTAGTGAAATCACTAGCTATTAAGTTTTTGGCTTTAATGGCTAGAGCATCTGTGGCTCTCGGTATGTATTGTCCTGCAATTTTATGAGCTTGGGGGATTACTTCTTTGGCACTTTCTATAAAGCCCCTTGTTTTCTTCGCTACATCTTTTACTCCTGTAGCTGTGCGTTTTGCCATCTCCCCTACGCTTTGGCTTTCTTTTAAGGCATTATCTACTAGAGTGCTTAAACTCTTTGTGTCGGTCAATTTTGCCGCTTGTGGGGCATATTTAGTGGCTACTTGCTTAGACATACCGAGTAATTTACTTAGAGCTTTTACTGCATCGTCTACTTTGTTTATGTTTTTTAGAGCGTTTATTGTTGCCATCTTTGTAGCGTTTCCTCCTGGAATTAAATCAGCCACACCTAGAGCAAAACCAATAAAAGGAGTAGCTGCCCCTTTTTCATTAAGTCCAAGTTCAGCACCGAAACTTCTAGCTGTGACGGGTTTATCCGTTCCGTAAAGTTGTCGTTGAAAATATCCTGTTGGGGTTAGGGTTTGACCTGTTAAGGTTGAAGCTACACCTGCCGTTCCACGAAAGAAAGATTGTCCTGATTTTTGTAGACCACTAAGTATTCCTTCCCCTGTTTTCTTCACACCCTCAGCTAAATTCTCAGGTTGAAACGCCTGATATAAAGGAGAGTTAACTGATTTTTTTATGAAGTCTAATATAGCCATTAGTAGTCATCAAAACTTAACCCAGAACCTCCCGACTCAGAAGTTGTTGAACTTGTGCTTCCGCCACCTAGTATTTGCTTTCTAAACTTTTCCCATTCTGTTTTCAGTCTA
>CAYMCX010000078.1:0-3624 GCA_964389145.1 uncultured Candidatus Saccharibacteria bacterium | reverse complement strand
ATATTGTAAATGAACATGAAAATATCTTTAAGAGCTTGCGATAATTTTTCTTTCGAAAGAAACAAGAAGTCCAATGTCTACTACATATTTGTGTTAGAGAGGGAAACGATTCAGAGAGATTTTTTGCTACTACCATTTATTAAAATTGATGAATTAATAAGAAACGGAACTATCAATAAAGTAGATGGTTCCAAACAAGTCTCTTTTAGAATACTACACAAAGATAGCGAGACTGCTTATGTCAACAAGATAACAGACGCTTGTGATGTGAGCAGATTCTTAAATGCCTGGGACGTATTGTTATAGTTCCCGTTTATGCTAACAAACCCAAGATCTAGAAGTTTAAAGCATAGTAAGAAATGTCTTATCTTTCAATAATACCCCCACCCAACACAACATCCCCATCATAAAACACAGCACTCTGCCCGGGAGCCACTCCAAAAATTGGTTCTACCAAACTTAGGCTTGCAACACCATCCTCAACTACAACATCGGCCTTATGCAACTCCCCCAAATGTCTGATTCGCACATCGCACTCAAACTTATCCGCAGGTTTTTCTCCAATCCAATGCAAATCAGTTACCTTAAACTTACTTACATTCACTTCTTTAGCAAATCCAACTACCAGTTCGTTCTTCTCAACATTTTTTCCAACTACGTACATAGGAAGCCCTACATACTTTTCAATTTCAAAACCGTGTCTCTGACCAATTGTATAGAATTGAACTCCCTCGTGCGTTCCTAGGACCTCACCTGCACTATTTACAACGTTACCTACCTTCACGGGAAGTCTCGCTTTTAAAAATTCTTTAATGTTGACTTCCCCAATAAAACAAATTCCAACGCTATCAGGTTTATCAAACGTAGACAGGCCGGTTTCTTCTGCTAGTTTTCGAAGATCAGATTTTTTCATGTCACCAACAGGAAACATCGTACGGCTCAGCTGATCCTGGTTTAACAAGTATAAAAAGTAAGATTGGTCTTTTGACTCGTCTAAGCCCTTCATTAATTTGTACCCATTATCATCTTTCTCTACTCGCGCGTAGTGTCCGGTGGCAACTCCGTCAAATCCATTCTCTAGTGCCCATTCTAAAAACAAACCAAACTTAATTTCTTTATTACACATTACATCCGGATTTGGCGTTCTACCTGCTTCGTACTCTTTATAAAAGTAATCTATAACTATTTCTTTGTATTCTTTTATAAAATCCAAGTATTCAAATTTAATTCCCAGTTTAGAAGCTACCGCTACAGCGTCCGCCCTGTCTTCATCGGCTCTGCATCCATCTGCTCTGGAATCCCAGCACTGCATATACACCCCAACAATTTCGTAACCTTGTTCTTTTAACAAATAAGCAGCCACAGACGAATCAACCCCGCCACTCATTCCAACCGCTATTCTTTTTTTATCACCGGAAACTGCCATAACAAGAGGATTATACACGAGGAATATTATTTAAGACCGCACGCACTGACAGCCAAATTCATTGCTTCCATTATCTTGTGAATTAGATCCAGAGCCTCGCCGTAGCTTAAACTTCTAAAATTATGTGGAAAATAATGGAATACCTGATTCCTAGCTTCACGCCAAACCTGCCACAAAGCATTAGTCATTACTACCCCGCCTTTTTTATGCAAGCACATAGCCTTGTATATGTGTTGGTGTTCCTCGATATACCCTGGGTTTAAAATCCTACCGATTCTAATATCGTCACCATAATAGTCGTCCTCCTGCATTACATCTAAATCCAGAAAAAGTTTCTTTAAAAAACCCTCGTATGCTTTGGAAAATGGAAATACTAAATAAGAAAAATCGGAAACTTTGCCTTTGTTCGTTTCAGCAGTATCTAAAAGAATTTCGCCATCTGAAATAAGACCCTGTAAATCAGGTTCTAGATAACCCCATAAAGTACTGTTTCTGGACAAGGTCTGCATGGTCAATATACATGATATAAGATAATGCTTTATACTGTAAATACGAAGTAATTGGATTACACGTTTTTCATGACTGCCCTACTAAACGTATTCCTTATTTTAATAAGTTCCCTGCTGCTTATAAAATCTACGGAGTTTTTCATTAAATCTTCGTCTAGGGTTGCAAGACATCTACACTTACCCGAATACACAATTAGTTTCTTTTTAATAGCAATCGGAACCTCTGTACCTGAAATGGTTGTTGGAATAGCTTCCGCACTTGATAAACAACCTATTCTATCTTTCGGAACTATTATTGGTTCCAACATCGCGCTTATTACTCTTATTCCTGCGATCCCCGTTTTACTGGGCGGAAAAATCCATACTCATAATATTGTCAAAACCAAAGATGTTTATTATGCAATAATGTTTTGCCTTCTCCCAATATTTTTAAGTCTGGATGGGGTTTTGAGTCAACATGACGGAATATTATTACTTATTGGGTTTGCGCTGTACTCAACATTGTTTTTAAGACGGAATACTGGCATAGAAAGCCTTGTCAGCCACTTTGTTAAGGTCGATTTGTTTAAGGAAATGGCGCTATTTCTCATTTCTTTAGCAGTGATTGTAGTTTCAAGCAATCAAATAGTGCACTCAGCAGAAATCCTTAGCCTAAAAATTGGTTTGGGGCTGGCGTTTATTGGGTTAACCCTTACGGCTATCGGAACATCTCTTCCGGAAATAAGCTTTAGCATACAAGCAGTGAAGAATCATAAACAAAGTGTGCTTCTAGGAGATTTAATTGGAAGTCTGGTGGCAAATTCCGCTCTAGTACTTGGTATCACAGCGATTATTTACCCTATTGAAATACCTAACAGCAACTTTCTAGTCACAAGTAGCTTGCTTGTGATCGCTGCAGCGGCTATTTTCTTAAAAGTAGTTAAATCCCACGACGAAATAGACAAATGGGAAGCCGCATCACTGGTGTTTGTTTACTTTATATTCTTACTCGGGGAATTCTTCTTCAAATAAATTACTTGTCAGAAAAAGAGGCAACGTCTTGAGAGTTATTTAAAACAAGTTCCATTGGAACTATTACTGCGGAATCTTCTCCAAATTTTTGTGCAAAAATGCCACCGGAATTATTTAGATTAGAAACTTCAAATCCTGTAACGCGGGAATTCCATCCGTGCTTCACAAAAACTTTAATATATTTGTACTCATTCCAATTTGGAGCTGTGGGGATAGTAATTTTTTGCGAATCGGCTTCTCCGCCTCCAATACTACCAATTCTTTTTCCGGAAGTAAGAGAACTATTACATTCTTCTTCTGTTTTACACAAATATTGAATAAGTTCCCATGTTCCACCTGAGCAAGTTACATCAACAACCAATCCCGGTTTTTCACTTGCCTGGACATCAGTACTAGTACCTTTTACGTTGTCGTTTGAAAGAAAGTCGGAATTTAGAAGCCACAATGCGCCGGATAGACCAACAAATGCGATAAAAGCTATTACAAGTAGAGGTTGGGCGAAACCTTTTTGCATAAATAGATGTACTCATGTAAGTGCTGTAAAGTCAAGAACTTATAGGGTTTAGGTGGACTTTTTGCCTATCCTATAGTATAATTAGGTTGGTATCAAATAAAATATCAACGGCATTGCGCCGACAAATACACCGGCGCTGAGGGGTGAATAGAGCATTGCCATCC
>CAYMCX010000077.1:1301-3647 GCA_964389145.1 uncultured Candidatus Saccharibacteria bacterium | reverse complement strand
GCTCACCTCATATTTATATCGGCTTAAACACACCAACATTCTCTAAAATTTATAAAGAATTTGTAAAAGAAAATAGAGATATCCCGTTTGATGACTTTATTGTTCTTTTAGACCGATTGTACAAAGGCAAATTCACGGAAGAAAGGTTTATAGCGTCCAGTTTAGTAGGTTCATTTAACGAACATAGAAAAAAGATAAAACCACAATATTTAGATGTATGGTTGGAACATTTACAAGGATGGGCGGAGGTGGATACTTTATGCCAGTCTCCCTTCACAAGCGAGGACATTCTTTCGGACTGGAAAACTTGGAAAAAGGCTCTTATTGAGTTTTCCGTCAGTGACAATATTAGTAAGAAAAGGGCGAGTCTTGTGTTATTAACAAGGCCTGTTAGGGAAGTGAAAAACGCAAGATTAAGTGACCTGGCCTTTGAAAACGTCGAAAGATTAAAAAACGAAAGAGATATTCTTATCACAAAAGCAATATCTTGGATTCTTCGCTCACTTACAAAAAACTACAAAAAAGAGGTTGAAAAATATCTAAATGAAAACGAGAAAACGCTTCCATCAATAGCAGTAAGAGAAACCAGAAACAAACTTAACACAGGAAACAAAAACAGGAAGATTTAAGTCACTTCCTTAATTTCGGGATTTACCAATCTAACGTAGTCGGCAGATTTCATTGCAATCGAGTAACTGCGGTCCCCTGCGTTAAAAACAATTTTTTCATTCTCAAATACCTGCGGATCCGCAATAACACGTATGTCAAAAAGGTTCCCAAAAGGAGGAACACCGCCCGGTAGAACTCCCTCGGTTACCTCTGCCACTTCAGCCTCCGATGCAAATCTAACATCATTAGAACCCACCAACCTACGTACTTTTGAAGTATTAAATCTAGTGTCTCCGGGAACAACAATCATCACAAAATACTTATCGCCTTTTTCTTTAACCCGGATTATCAGGGATTTGGATCCTTGCTTTATATTATAACCGGGCCTGATTTTTGAAGCCTCTTCACTGGTCCGCACCGCCTCGTGTTCAAAGGTCTCAAACCAAGCGTTGTTCTCAGTTAAATACTTTTTTATCTTTTCAACTAAAGGATGGTACATATATGATTACCATTATAACAGCGTATTTTCCACGGTGTCACAGTGTATAATTATATATTGGGTACTTGATTGCCTTTAAAAATGAACGAAAAAACACTTATAACAATTAAAGAAGAGGTAGCGCGCAGGGTTGGCATCAAATGCGATATTCAGCACGGCATGTCGCATCTAAATAATGTGAGAGACTCCGCACTAAAAATCGCCGAACACCACAAGGTAGACACAAACCTTTTGGAGGCTATCTGCTACTTGCACGACCTCACATACACCCACTACAACCCAGGAATAATAACCTATTTTTGGGAAGGTGCCTATGTAAAGAAACTTCTTCCGGAATTACTAGATAAAATAAAAATAAACGGTAAGGATAGAGAAATCATAATAAACGCGTGCGGAAAGCATCCGCATAGTTTTCCGTGGACAAAATTAAACAGTAAAGAGGACATATATTCCCAGATTCTGCAGGATGCAGATACCCTAGATTTCTTAAGCGTCGCGCGTTTGGATGGATTTTTCCACGTAAACTTGAAATTTTTTGACCTACTAAAAAAATATCTTATACATAACCAACCACAGATACTAAGTAAGTTTTTAAATCTGGAAACGTCAAAACAATTGTTAAAAAGTAGTTACGGGGGAGAATTTATCCGCCCCCGCTATCTTGAATGGAACAAAGGCTGTGAGAACACCTATGTTTTGCTACACGGATATGCGGACAATGCTGAAATGTTTAGCCCCATCAAGGATATTTTAAAAGACAAGCACTTGGTCGCGATTAACTTTCCTATGGTTTACTCCAACAAGAAAATGTACAGTATAAAATTTCTCTCTAAATATGTGAAAAGTATTATCGATGAATTGGAAATACAGGACTACTCACTGATCGGGTTTTCGCTTGGCGGATTAATATCGTTAAAAGTAGCTAAAAATAATCCGAGAGTAAAAGAAATTATTTTACTCAACTCCTTTCCTTCATTGATTAACAACACCATACTCAGGAACCTCTACCACGTAGTAAAAGTTTTGATTTTAAATAGGTGGTTTCTCTCTCTGTATAGCAAAATAAACACTAACGACGATGTTAGAGCAATATTTAAAAGCCCCTATATAAACAAGGTTACAAAGAAATATATGGCAGATCATTACCGATCAGTTTTTGGGACTTTATTCAAATGTATAGACTTTAATGGATCAAGAATTTATAGGCGAAATAGAAGTATATGATGAAAAAATATTTG
>CAYMCX010000077.1:0-1291 GCA_964389145.1 uncultured Candidatus Saccharibacteria bacterium | reverse complement strand
AAGGTTTATAAATACGGCAAAAAAGAAAAGCTTTGAAGTTACTTTGGTAAGCGAGGGTGGACATAATTCTAAAGAGAGTTACTGGACCAAAATTGAACCGGTATTAAACTCTATTGTTTACGTAAAAGATTCCGTAAAAAGCATTACAGCCCCAGTAGACCAGATTCTTTCTGCATTGCCTCAAGTGAAATCTCAACAAACCTCTCCACAGGCACATTAACCCTTTCCTCACACTGTGTGATTTGAGAGCGGTCCACAGCGCGGGAAAAAGAAGGCTGCCCAAATCTTTTGGTAACACTTGTAACCCTAACTTCCGATAGTTTTTTATTTGGCATCACAAGTGTGGTAGAAACTATAAAACCCGTTAACTCATCACAGCACTCTAAAGTCCATTCCAAGAGAGTTTGGGGAGCCCTTAGACCTGTTATTTTGTTATTATGAGAACGAAAGACATCAAGCATTTCTTCCCTTACTTCATAATCTTTTAACCAACTAAGAAGTACTAAAGTATGTTTCGTCCAATCCTCTTTTGTTAACTCATAATCAGAATCATGAAGTATACCAACTATTTCCCATTCTTCTCTAGTTAAATCATCCAAATCTCTGTTTTCTGATTTATAAAAATCATAATAGGCGCCCATTACAGTACCAACAGCGTAACAATGACGCCTCAAATTCTGATTTTGCATTTTCTTATGAAGAAGTTCTAACGCGGATACTTTTGTGAGTTTTATCATTAGCTGATTGTACCAAAAGTAAACCGGGTTCTATAAATAGAGATCCCGGTTTAAATTGTCTTCATACTGCCTACCTGCCTGTAGAAATTTCATGGGTTTGTTCTGCAGTTCTTTTATCGCAAACAAGAGGGCAATAGCTGCAATAAAGTCTTACGCCTTGCCTGCCTGCGATATTACTGGAGAGTTGGTCGAGTTGATATTGCCTATCAGGCGTTAGTCCGTTGTATTTGAAACCATCCGGGAAAAATTTGGAGGAACCCCGTACTTTCGTTGCCATACCTGTAATTGTCATTACATTCTCCTTTCGATACTTCTATTATATTGGATTTGTTCGGGATAACTTACATCCCATAAATTTCTTTGGTTGTTTCGTCGACTTCATACCTTAGTTGTGGAAACGGAACACCTTCACGAGCGGAAACATCTTCCAAAAACCAGAAGACACGCTCTGAATGACCAAAGCCAAACGTAGGGGGCATACCGTATTCAAGCATTTCAACATAATCTATATCCAACCATTGAGCCTCTTTGTCGCCCTTATCACGCATATCCTG
>CAYMCX010000076.1:0-3769 GCA_964389145.1 uncultured Candidatus Saccharibacteria bacterium | reverse complement strand
ATACATTAGTATAGTTTTGGTAATTCTTATCAATTAGGGAGTTCTAAAGTACTAAGACTATTTTAAGAAACGTATGGTCATGTCCCATGTTAAACCTGGGTAGGAGGAGAAGTTATCTTGCCCAAGGTCCACAAAGATATATTTATTTGGCGTATCCTTGTCAGCCATAAAGTATGAGATACCTTTCCAAGAATATGTAAATATGTCCGGACATAAACGAGTCTGCTCTTTGTATACTGGAAACTCCTTGCTTGGATTTACAACTTCAATTGCTAAATACTCTGAGTTTGGAATGTACACGTGATACTTTCGGTCTAACTTTGGTATCGTAACTTGGCAATTGTCTGAAGAGTACCCTGCTAAAAACTTCTGTACTATTGTTTCGTTTAGTGTTTTATTTGGGTCTTTTTCAAAGACTTGTATGGTCTTACTAGCACTTATTTGATTTGTACCTGCAAAGAGACGGATTGTATCTCCCGATTCTTCTACCCGAATTAGTGTCTTTGAATTTTTGTATTTAAAGTAACTAAAAATGATACCTAATTTTTTTGATTGGTATGTTTCTAAAACTCCTTCATCACTTGTATTTACTGGTGTGGCTTTACTAAGTTCATTGGATGATATATCAACAACTTTTCTTGGTGCTATAAAGCTCACCCGATTTTGAAATAAACTACCTAAAAGAAAAGTTATTACCAAAACCACAACTCCGAGTATTAAAATAATTAGGTAAGAAGCTGGTAATAGCCTGTCCTTTAAAGTATCCTGGGAGATATTGAGCATGATTAAGTCTGACACTCGTAACTCCTATAATCAAGGTTTTACAAATATTTATTTAGTTCAACTACCATCCAGTCAGAGATCCCAAGAAATGTTGGGTAGGATTTTAAACTACTCTTTTCTTTCTATCTTCTTATACAACTCTTCTGCACGCCCCAAATAGTCTTCAAGCCTTCCAAGCCCGACACCCTCCCTTAACTCATCGACCTTATCCGGGGATTCCAAAGGTAAAGAATAGGTAGAATAATTTCCATCTATTACCTCAGTTTTTACTATAGTTCCATATCTTTGGGGAAGTCCTTTTGATATCAAGATCCGGTCAACGGCAATTGCAACATCAGCCTTGTTAAATTTATCCATGTTTTTGTTTATTAAGCTCTCCAAAAACTTTAGGTCTGTTGAATGGGTTAAAAGGAGCAGGAAACTTCTGCACGACTCTTGAGGTAATAAGGATAAGCCATACTTTTTAACAATAAATTTTAAAAACTGAGTAGTAAACCTGTCAAAGGATCGTACAGTTTCTACAGGCACGTCTCTATCAAGTCTTAGTTCTTGATCTATTTTATGTAGATTTTCTAGTAGATTGATATATTTTTGATCCATAGAAGAAGGGGATACTACGTGAGTATATATCCCCTTAAAACCTAAGACAATAAACTAGCAATTTCTTTGGCAATTGGGTGATTTCCAGTCAGCGACCTCAAATACCCTATAGCGTTGACTACGCACAAATTACTATATATAATCCTTCGAAAGCCAAACAAATCTCATATTTTTCAAACAAAAGGGAGATGGAAATGATCAAGAAGTGGGAGACATACCGAGAAGAAGCCCTGAAAATGGCAGAAGAGGGTTATATTCTAATCTTTGGTGAGTTCTGCCCTGAGTTAGAGGAAATAGTGATGGAATGTTTACTTATCGCTATGTCTAAAGGTAAGAAGCAGGCTACATTGCTTATTAATAGCTTTGGTGGCAAAAACCACGCCTACAACTCTATTAAGGGAACAATGGCAGTATCCGGGTTGAAGTTTACCGGAATTGTTCTTGGATACGCAATGTCAAACGGCTTTCACATCTTGCAACTTTGTCACAAGCGGGTTGCAACCAAGACTTCGACTGTGATGTTTCATTTTGGAACAGCCCAGTTTAGCAATAATGAGATAGCGGCAGTACGCAGGGGTGAAACTTGGCCAATCGATCATATGTTGCAGAAAGAAATGTTGGAAGCTGAGGCGGTCAGTAAGCGCACAAAAGTCGCACTTAAGACCCTTATCGGTTACGCGGAGCAGGAAAGGGACTTTACTGGCCAGGAGGCTATTAACGCAGGTTTCTTGGACGAGGTAATCGACGACCTACCTGCGGAAATTGTGATACCTAAGCTTGAACAAGCATAAATGTAACCTATAGCATTGACTGGAAGCTGATAACATCGTATAATGGCAACATATTCTAGAACAGGAGGCTTTCGTGAAAGAGGTTACTGAGTTAGTGGAGGTAACAAGTAAGTACACGTGGATCGATCTAGTAGGTTCGCGGATGATCTGGTTATCTGTGCGAAGGAGTTTTCTTGCGTGGGTTTGGTACACAAAGCCCGTATTTGGCCGGCTTGTATCCAAAGAAACGCGTGACGGGTGGGAAGTAGCACATCCGGCTCTAAAGCGAGTCTTGCAGGTACCTTGGTCGTACAACGAGTACTCGGCACATTCTATGGGTATTCGCTTGTACGATAAGAGCTAATCTGCGCTCTTAATACGAAAGACGTAATGTGAACACTACTTAGAAGCGAAAGCGCTAAGTCACGTCTGGTTATTACTAACCTAAACGTGTTCACACTCCTAAAGTAATCATCAAGAATGGTTGTTTTAGGACAATAAACGACTCAGAAATGGGTCGTTTTTTGTTTTAAGGTAATTTTCTGAAGTAGTTGGGTGATAAACTATTTCCGCACATTTATTCTTCCACCCACAAAATGTGCCAAATAAACCTCAATATCCTTAAGAAAAATTCTTTCTACTTGGACAAACTCTTCAATATTTCCTATACAAGAGTTTGTATATTTCAGATCGCCTTCTACAAATAGTTCCGGACCTCTGTGTACACATGTCCCATTTGGCCCCTCTTTGAGCGCTTTTCTTAGAAAGTCGTAGATGTTGGAGAAATTGATTTTCTCAGCTACTTTTCCCCAGTATACGCATCTAAAAACATCCTGGTTATTTGCCCAAAGCGTTTCGTTACCTGAATAGGGTTCACCACCGTAAAATTCATCTTCGTACTTCCAGTTGTCGTTAGTTCTGTTAAGTGTCTTTCCATTTTTTCCGTTGTCCTCGTACTTGGTGTTTGTGTCTGCGTATCCAAGTAGATTAAACTCTCTTAATTTGTTCTGGATTTCTTCGGGTTTTATCATATGAAAAGTATATCAAAAAAAGTTTGAATGGGGTAAGTCAATTTTATCGATTTTGGCCCGCCCCACTCATTGTTAGTCTGGCTTGTTAAGCTGTTTTTTGTTATTTCCAAACCAGGATTCCCGTTGTTCCGATGCAGTAAGCCACCTCCAGTGGGTGTCGGGGTATTTGTTGCATCTAAGTAATGACCAACCAAGTCCGTTTACAAACTCAACTATCCCGCCGCAATCTTCTTCAGGGCAACGGTCTCCTGATTGGATTTTAAACCAGGATGCTTTAACTCTGGCTTTCATGATGCCTCCTATTCTTTCGTGGATTATATCAGTTATTTGTTCTTGAATTCTTCCCTTAACTCCATCCAAATAGTACCAAGTACGTTTAACCCATCTTTATTTGGACCCCATCCCCAAAAAGAATCTCTCCAAGAATCCTCAATAATTTCCCTATCTTCCGACTGTAGCAGCTTTTTTAGCACATACGGATGTTGCTCGATTTTGCATCTTAGAATAGTTTTCATCGCGTCTTTTTTAACCGAATCCCAGTCAGTTCTACTTAAAACCTTATTTTCGTTAGCTATTTTTTGTGCA